>NZ_JAAXOY010000490.1 GCF_012396155.1 Cellulomonas septica
GGCGTGTACGCGGGGGACCTCGCCGTGGCGCTCGAGCGGGCCGCCGCGTTCTGCCAGGTCCTCGCGACGGGCGCCGCGTTCGACGCCGACCACCTCGACCTCGTCGACCCGCGCGGGGCGCTGCGCACGACGCGCGGGGCCGCGTCCCTGGTCCGCACCGCGGAGGAGCTCACGCACGCCGCGGCGCTGTGGCGCGCGGAGCGCCTGGACTGACGCGGACGCGGGCCGCCCGGTACGTCCGGTGTCGCCGGACGGGTGTCGTGAGGTTCCGCACAGCACACGGCGGGCGACGACGACGTAGCATGGACGAGGCGCCGGGCCGCGGTAGCCCCGGGCTCCATCTCAAGCCGCTTCGAGCGGCCACGCGCCGAGAGGCGCTCCCGGTCCGGCGCCGCCCCACCCCTCACCTGCGCGGACGCGCGTGACGGCTGCGGGCGGGACGCCGTCGCGACGCCTCCCGCGTGGCGTCCGGCGCGTCGCCACCCGGACGGGCGCACCGCGTTCCCCGCACGGTCGTCGGGCTGTCACCATGTGTCCACGAGCCCGTCGGCCGCCGTTAGGCATCCGGGCCGGGTTGACCTAGCCTGAACCACGTCCGTCCCCCCGTCCCGGAGAATCCCGTGCGCCTGCGCCTCACCCCGCGCGACACCACGTACTTCGACCTCTTCGCCGACTCGGCGAAGCACCTCGTGACGGGGGCCAACCTCCTCGGCGAGATGCTCGGGGCGGACCGTGCCACCCGCAAGGAGATCGGCAAGCGGATCGCCGACGCCGAGCACGCGGCCGACGACGCGACGCACACGATCATGCGGCGCCTCAACCAGACGTTCGTCACGCCGTTCGACCGCGACGACATCTACATGCTCGCGTCGCACCTCGACGACTGCATGGACCTCATGGACGAGGCCGCGGACCTCATCGTGCTCTACAAGATCGACGAGCTGCCCGCGCGGGTGTCCGACCAGGTGCAGGTGCTCCAGCGCGCCGCCGAGCTCACGGCCGACGCCATGCCGCGGCTGCGCTCCATGGACTCGCTCTCGGAGTACTGGGTCGAGGTCAACCGCCTCGAGAACCAGGCCGACAAGTCGCACCGCAAGCTCGTCGCCCAGATGTTCGACGAGGTCACCGACCCCGTGATGATCATCAAGCTCAAGGAGATCATCGACACGCTCGAGGACGCCGCCGACGCGTTCGAGAAGGTGGCCAACGCGGTCGAGACGATCGCGCTCAAGGAGTCCTGAGCCCACGTGGACGTCCTGCTCGTCGTCGTCGTCGTCGCGTTCGCCCTCGGCTTCGACTACACCAACGGCTTCCACGACGCGGCGAACGCGATCGCGACCTCGGTCTCGACGCGGGCGCTGACGCCGCGGGTCGCGCTGCTCATGGCGGCGTTCTTCAACCTCGTCGGCGCGCTGCTCGGCACGCACGTCGCGACGACGATCGCCGAGGACATCATCAGCATCGGCGACGTCGGCCCGCACGAGGGCCTCGTCATCGTGCTCTCGGGCCTGATCGGCGCGATCACCTGGAACCTCATCACGTGGTGGCTCGGGCTGCCGTCGTCGTCGACGCACGCGCTCATCGGCGGGCTCACCGGCGTGGGCGTCGCGTCCGGCGTCACCGTCCACTGGGACGCCATCTGGGACAAGGTCGTCCTGCCGATGGTGTTCTCGCCGCTCATCGGCTTCCTGCTCGCCTTCGGCCTCATGGTCGGCGTGCTGTGGCTCGTGCGGAACCGCGCGCCCGCCCGCGCGATGCGCCGCTTCCGGCTCGCGCAGACGGCCTCGGCCGCCGCGATGGCCCTCGGGCACGGCCTCCAGGACGCGCAGAAGACGATGGGCGTCATCGTCCTCGCGCTCATCGCGGGCGGCTTCCACGACCCGGACAACATGACGATCCCGCTGTGGGTCAAGCTGTCCGCGGCCGCCGCGATCTCCGCCGGGACGTACGCGGGCGGGTGGCGCATCATGCGCACGCTGGGCCGCAAGATCATCGAGCTCGACCCGGCGCGGGGCTTCGTCGCGGAGTCGGTGTCGGCGATCGTCCTCTACGTCAACGCGTACTGGCTGCACGCGCCCGTCTCGACGACGCACACCATCACGTCGGCGATCATGGGCGTCGGCGCGACCAAGCGGCTGTCGGCGGTGCGCTGGGGCGTCGCGAAGAACATCGGCGCCGCCTGGGTCCTCACGATCCCGGCCGCCGCGCTCGTCGCCGCGCTCATCTACCTGGTGCTCAACCCGATCCTCACCTGACGGTCCGCGCGGCTCCCGCGCGGGGGAGCCGACCGGGCCGACGAGCGGTTCCGACGGCTCAGGCGCCCGGCCCGTGCACCTCGACCGCGACGACCCGCGGCCCCTTCGGGCGGTGCGCCACGTGCGCGACCAGCATCTGGCCCGGCAGCAGGTACGGGTCCTCCGCGGGCACCTGGGCCGCGACGGCCTTGCGCGCCCGTGCCGCGAGCGCCCCGAACGCCGTGCCCAGCACCGGCCGGTGCGTGCACACCACGCCGTCGCCGGGCCAGTGCAGGAGCGCGTCGACGTGACCCGTGACGAGACCCGGCGCCTCCTCGTGCGCGTCCTCCGACCACGCCTCGACCTTCTGCTCGGGCATGCCGACCGCGCGCGCGTAGGGGCGGACCGTCTCGACGCAGCGCCGCCACGGGCTCGTCACGACGTGCGCGACGCCGAACGCCGACAGCAGCGGGACCAGCGCGTCGGCCTGCCGCGTCCCGTCCGACGTCAGCGGGCGCTCGGCGTCCGGCCCCTTCCACGCGCTGCGCTTGC
>NZ_JAAXOY010000491.1 GCF_012396155.1 Cellulomonas septica
CGGGGCCCTCACGCAGCACGAGGTCGGCGGCCGCGGCGGCGAGCTGGTCGCGGCGCTGCGTGCCCTTGCTCGTGCGGGTCACGCGTGGCTGCTGCCGGACAGCTGCAGCCCGACGACGCCCGCGACGATGAGCACGAGCGACACGACGGTGAGCACCGACATCCGCTCGTGCAGCAGGATCGCGGCGGCGACCGCGGTGGTCGCGGCCCCGACGCCGACCCACACGCCGTACGCGATGCCGACGGGCAGGCTGCGCAGCGCGAAGCTCAGGCCCGCGAAGGACGCGGCTGCGAGCACGACGAACCAGACGCTGGGCCAGAGCTTGGTGAAGCCCGCGGACTGCTTGAGCGCGAGCGCCCAGCCCGCCTCGAGCACGCCGGACAGGACGAGGACGATCCAGGCCATGAGGGAAGGCACCTCCGTGCGGGCCCGCCACCGTCGGCGGGCGTCGTGCGCGCCGGGTGTCAGGTCCGCCGTCCCGCGCACGTTCTAGTACGACCGTACCAGAATAATCGAACACTAGGGTGACGACGTGAGCGACACCTCCCCGACCGCCGAGCCCGCGCTGCCCGCACCCGTCTCCACGACGTTCGACCCCCGCCGCTGGCGCACCGTCGACGGCTTCGAGGACCTCACCGACCTCACGTACCACCGCGGCTACGCGCGGCCCGACGACGCGCAGCGCGCCGCCGGCGCCACCGGTCGCGACCTGCCCGTCGTGCGCGTCGCGTTCGACCGTCCCGAGGTCCGCAACGCGTTCCGCCCGCACACCGTCGACGAGCTCTACCGCGTGCTCGACCACGCGCGCACCACGTCGTCCGTCGGGACCGTCCTGCTCACGGGCAACGGCCCGAGCCCGCGCGACGGCGGCTGGGCGTTCTGCTCGGGCGGCGACCAGCGCATCCGCGGCCGCGACGGGTACCGGTACGCCGACGGCGACACCGCGCAGGACGTCGACCCCGCGCGCGCCGGCCGGCTGCACATCCTCGAGGTGCAGCGGCTCATCCGGACCATGCCCAAGGTCGTCGTCGCGCTCGTGGCCGGCTGGGCCGCGGGCGGCGGGCACTCGCTGCACGTCGTCGCCGACCTCACGATCGCGAGCCGCGAGCACGGCCGGTTCATGCAGACCGACGCCAACGTCGGCTCGTTCGACGGCGGCTACGGGTCGGCGCTGCTCGCCCGGCAGGTCGGGCAGAAGCGCGCCCGGGAGATCTTCTTCCTGGCCCGCGAGTACTCCGCCGACGAGGCCTACGCGTGGGGCGCGGTCAACGACGTCGTGCCGCACGACGAGCTCGAGGAGGCCGGCCTCGAGTACGCCCGCATCATCGCGACCAAGTCGCCGCAGGCGATCCGCATGCTCAAGTTCGCCTTCAACCTGGCGGACGACGGCCTCGCCGGTCAGCAGGTGTTCGCCGGGGAGGCCACCCGGCTCGCCTACATGACCGACGAGGCCGTCGAGGGACGCGACGCCTTCCTCCAAAGGCGCGATCCCGACTGGTCCGGATTCCCGTACGCCTACTGACGAGATCCCTCCACCCCGTCAGCAGGCGCGCGGGAGCCGGCGCTCACTGACGACCGAACGCCCACGCCGCGAGGTCGACGACCTGGCTGATCGCGAGCGTCGCCCCCAGGGCGAGACCCGCGAGGATCACGACGGACGCGACGACGGCGCCCAGCGACGCGGTGCTGTGCTCGCGGGCTTGCAGGTGCTCGGTGGCCATGACGACAAGACTGTCGCGGCGCCCCCGGCGCGCGCGTCGCCCCCACGTCGGGAACCTGCCGGCGGGAAACCCACCCGTGGGAGGACAACGTTCCGCCCCGAGGTGGACCCGGCCGCGTCCGCGGCCCTCCCTCCGGCGGGCTCAGCCCACCGTGAGCGACCCCGAGCCGGCGGGGACGAGCTCGACCCACGTGTTGCCGGGCGCGAGGTCGGCCGGGCGCCCGTCGGGCAGGAACAGCCGCAGCGGCGCGTCCTGCGCGTCCTTCTGCCAGCGCACCGCGACGGTCTTCCCGCCCGTCGCGACCACCCCGTCACCGGAGCCGACCAGCTCGTACGTCGGCACGGGGGCACCACCCTGCGCGCCGAACTGCGTGTTGGGGTGCGCGGCCGTGATCGACACGACGTTCACCGCCGACAGCCGCGCACCGCTGCGCGCGTTCGCGGGCACCTGCCCCTCCGAGCGCAGCCACGTCCCCGACCCCGCGTCCCACGACCAGCGCGGGTTCGACGCGGCCGACAGGCGGAAGTCGAGGGTCGTGGCGGGCGTGCCGCCCGCGACCGCCGCCGACCGGTCGGCGCTGCGGGCGAACGTGAACTGCTCCCCGGGCGGCGCCTGGTGGTTCGCGTCGGCCTGCGCCCAGAACACCTCGGGCGTGCCGTAGACGTTGTGCGGCGCCGCCCGGTCCCGCGTGCGGTAGAGGCCGTCGGCGCCCGCGTCGTGCGAGATCATCTGCAGGCCGCTGTCCTTGACGAGCGCGAGGATCCCCGGCTGCCCGCCCGAGAAGACGAGCAGGCCGTGCGTCGGCGCGAGGATCACCGGGTCCATCGGACGCACCGACCGGATCGGGCCCACCTCGGCCGGCACCTGCGAGTGGAAGACCGCGACGAGCCGCGACACCTCGAACTCGACGATCGTCTCCCACACGACGTCCGCCTGCTCCAGGCCGGTCTGCGGACGCGCGACCGCGGTGTTCTCGATCTTCACGCCGAGCGCGGGACGCTGCGCGGGCTCGCCCGGCACGCCCGTCAGCGGCCACGTCGGCGGCACGACGGGCGCCGGCG
>NZ_JAAXOY010000492.1 GCF_012396155.1 Cellulomonas septica
GGGACCGGGGCGCGAGCCGTGTGTTCCGCTGGGCCGCGACCGGTGCGGGCGCCCTCATCCTGGTCGTCCTCGCCGCGGTCGCGGTCTTCCTCGTGCTGCGCGCGTGGCCCGCGCTCACGACGCCGGCCGCCGAGCTGACCGAGAAGATCACGTGGCTGCGCGGCGCGGACTCGCTGGCCGCGTTCGTCGGCCCGCTCGTGTTCGGCACGGTCCTCGCCGCGGCGCTCGCGCTGCTCATCGCGACGCCGATCGCGCTCGGCATCGCGCTCTTCATCTCGCACTACGCGCCGCGACGCCTCGCGTCGGGCCTCGGCTACCTGGTCGACCTGCTCGCCGCGATCCCGTCGGTCGTCTACGGCCTGTGGGGCGCCCTGGTGCTCGCCCCGCTGGTCCAGCCGGTCTGGGCGTGGCTCAACCAGTACCTCGGCTGGATCCCGCTGTTCGGCGGCGACGTGTCGCCGACCGCGCGCGTCATCCTCACGGTCGGCCTCGTGCTCGCCGTGATGCTGCTCCCGATCATCACGGCCGTCAGCCGCGAGGTCTTCCTGCAGACGCCGCGGCTGCACGAGGAGGCGGCGCTCGCGCTCGGCGCGACCCGCTGGGAGATGATCCGGACCGCGGTGCTGCCGTTCGCGCGCTCCGGCATCATCTCCGCCGCGATGCTGGGCCTCGGCCGCGCGCTGGGCGAGACGATGGCCGTCCTGATGATCCTGTCGCCCGGGTTCCTCTACTCGTTCCGCCTGCTCGTCGCCGGCCAGCAGCAGACGATCGCCGCGAACATCGCCGCGCAGTTCCCCGAGGCCAACCCGCTGGGCGTCTCCGCGCTCATCGCGACGGGTCTCGCGCTGTTCGTCATCACGCTGCTCGTCAACATGGCCGCCCGCGCGATCGTCGCGCGCCGCAAGGACTTCTCGGGAGCCAACTGATGACCGCCGCCACCGCTCCCGTCGCCCCCGCGGGCAACGCCGACCTGCGTCGGGTGCTGTCCGCCGTCGACAAGGGCCGCCGCCGCCGCGACCGGGTCATGACGGGCCTCGTCGTCGGCGCGTTCGTGATCGCCATGCTCCCGCTCGTCTCGGTGACGTGGACCGTCATCGCGCACGGCATCGAGCGGTTCGACGCGTACTTCCTCACGCACTCGATGCGCGGCGTCTTCGGCGGCATGGACGCCGGCGGCATCTACCACGCGATCGTCGGCACGGTCGAGATCACGCTGTTCGCGACGCTCATCTCGGTGCCGATCGGCCTGCTCACCGCGATCTACCTCGTCGAGTACGGCCGCGGCGCGCTCGCCCGCTCCGTGACGTTCTTCGTCGACGTCATGACGGGCATCCCGTCGATCGTCGCGGGTCTGTTCGCGTACGCGCTGTTCGCCGTGATCCTCGGTCCCGGCGTCCGGATGGGCATCGTCGGGTCGGTCGCGCTGTCCGTGCTCATGATCCCGGTCGTCGTGCGGTCCTGCGAGGAGATGCTGCGGCTCGTGCCGAACGAGCTGCGCGAGGCCGCGCTCGCGCTCGGCGTGCCGCGCTGGCTGACCATCGTCAAGGTCGTGCTGCGCACCGCCGTCGCGGGCATCGGCACGGGCGTGATGATCGCGATCGCGCGCGTCATCGGCGAGACCGCCCCGCTGCTCGTCACGGTCGGCGTCATCGACTCGATCAACTTCAACCTGTTCGAGGGCCGCATGATGACGCTGCCCGTCTACGTGTACCGGCAGTACCAGCAGGGCCTCGTGCCGTGCGCGCCGGACGCCGTCGACTGCGTCGCGACCATCAACTACGACCGGGCCTGGGCCGCCGCGCTGACGCTGATCCTCATCGTCATGCTGCTCAACCTGATCGCGCGCCTCATCACCCGCTTCTTCGCTCCCAAGAACCTCGGCTAAGGACCCCGCATGTCTCAGCGCATCGACGTCAAGGACCTCAACATCTTCTACGGCGACTTCCGCGCCGTCGCCGACATCGAGATGGCCGTCGAGCCCCGCTCGGTCACGGCCTTCATCGGCCCGTCGGGCTGCGGCAAGTCGACGTTCCTGCGGACGCTCAACCGCATGCACGAGGTCATCCCGGGCGCGCGCGTCGAGGGCACCGTCGCGATGGACGGCGTCGACCTCTACGGCAACGACATCGACCCCGTCGCGGTCCGCCGCCAGGTCGGCATGGTGTTCCAGCGCCCCAACCCGTTCCCGACGATGTCCATCGCCGAGAACGTGCTCGCCGGCGTGCGGCTCAACAACCGACGCATCTCGAAGGGCGACGCGCAGGACCTCGTCGAGGCGTCCCTGCGCGGCGCGAACCTCTGGAACGAGGTCAAGGACCGTCTCGACCGCCCCGGCTCGGGCCTGTCCGGCGGCCAGCAGCAGCGCCTGTGCATCGCGCGCGCGATCGCCGTGAAGCCCCAGGTGCTGCTCATGGACGAGCCGTGCTCCGCGCTCGACCCGATCTCGACCCTCGCGATCGAGGACCTCATCGCCGAGCTCAAGGCGAGCTACACGATCGTCATCGTCACGCACAACATGCAGCAGGCCGCGCGCGTGTCCGACCGCACCGCGTTCTTCAACCTCGCGGGCACGGGCCAGCCCGGCCGTCTGGTCGAGATCGACGAGACGTCGACGATCTTCTCCTCGCCGCGCGAGCAGTCCACCGAGGACTACATCTCGGGCCGCTTCGGCTGACCCGTCCCGGCCGGGCACGACCCGGGACGCGCGAAGGCCCGACCGGTGATCCGGTCGGGCCTTCGTCGTGCATGGGTCGTGCGCGGTGCGCGGTGCGCGTGCC
>NZ_JAAXOY010000493.1 GCF_012396155.1 Cellulomonas septica
CTCCGGCGGCGACGGGCTCGGCCTCGGCGACCAGCCGCAGCGGCGTGGGGCTCACGCGCGCCTTGAGCCGCAGCCAGGCCGGGTTCGCGGTCATCGGCCGCGACGACGACGAGCGTCACCGCCCGGCGGAGCGGCACGGGCCGGCGGCGGGCGGCGGTCGGGTGGTTCGGTGCGCTCATCGCCGGTGATCCTCCCACGGCGACGTGGCGCGTCGACGCGGCGACCGACGGGTGTGCCCGGACTCGTTACGCTGGTCCCACAACATCACAGGGTCGAGCCGCGTGCCGGTGACCCGTCGGATCCGACAGGAGGCCCTCCCATGGTCGCGCCAGCACCCGCCCAGCGGGTCCGGCAGGTCGTCGAACCGGCGGTGGCCGGCATCGGCCTCCTGCTGGAGGACGTCGAGGTGGCGAGGGCCGGGGCCCGGTCGGTGGTCCGCGTGGTCGTGGACGTCGCCGAGGACGACGAGGGCGAGCTCGACCTGGACCGGGTCGCCGACGTGACCCGAGCGGTGTCCGACGCGCTCGACGCGCAGGACGTCGTGGCGGGGGAGTACACCCTCGAGGTGTCGAGCCCGGGCGTGTCGCGTCCGCTCACGGAGCGCCGGCACTTCGCCCGCGCGGTCGGTCGCTCGGTCACCGTGCGCCTCGTGGACGGCGGGACGGTCGCGGGCCGCCTGGCGGCCGTGGAGCGCGGGACGACGGACGCCGACGACGCGGTCGTCGTGGTGCCGGTGACGCCGGGCGTGAAGGGTCGTCGCCCGAAGACCGGCGACCCCGTCCGGCTGCTGCTGACCGACGTGCGCGACGCGCGCGTCGAGGTGGACCTGAGCGGCCTCGGCCCTGTGGACGACGACGACGTGGCCGGCCCGGGTGCCGACGCCGCCGGACGGGAAGGCTGACATGGACATCGACATGCAGGCGCTGCGACTGCTGGAGCGCGAGCGGGAGATCAGCCTGGACGTGCTCGTCTCGGCGATCGAGCAGGCGCTGCTCTCGGCCTACCACCGCACCCCGGGGTCGCACCCGCGGGCGCGCGTCGAGGTCGACCGCCGCAGCGGGCACGTGACGGTGTGGGCGCGCGAGCCCCAGCCCGTCGGCGAGGACGGCCGACCGGTCGAGGTCGACACCCCCGAGTTCGACGACACCCCCGACGGTTTCGGGCGCATCGCGACCGCGACCGCGCGCCAGGTGATCGTCCAGCGGCTGCGCGACGCCGAGGACGACCAGGTCCTCGGCACGTTCCGCGGCAAGGAGGGCGAGGTCCTCGGCGGCGTCATCCAGCAGGGTCGGGACCCGCGCACGGTGCTCGTCGACGTCGGCGGCACCGAGGCCGTGCTCCCCCAGCACGAGCAGGTGCCCGGCGAGGAGTACGTGCACGGCGACCGGCTGCGCGCGTACGTCATCGAGGTCGCCCGCGGCCCGCGCGGTCCGCAGGTCACGCTGTCGCGCACGCACCCGAACCTCGTGCGCCGGCTGTTCGCGCTCGAGGTGCCCGAGGTCGCCGACGGCACCGTCGAGATCACGGCGATCGCCCGGGAGGCCGGCCACCGCACCAAGATGGCCGTCCGCGCGACGGTCGCAGGCGTCAACGCCAAGGGCGCGTGCATCGGCCCGATGGGCGGCCGCGTCCGCGCCGTCATGGCCGAGCTGCACGGCGAGAAGATCGACATCGTCGACCACTCCGACGACCCCGCCGAGATGATCGCGCACGCGCTGTCGCCGGCCCGCGTGGTCTCGGTCACGGTCGTCGACGAGGCGGCCCGTGCCGCACGCGTCGTCGTGCCCGACTACCAGCTGTCGCTCGCGATCGGCAAGGAGGGCCAGAACGCCCGCCTGGCCGCGAAGCTGACCGGCTGGCGCATCGACATCCGGTCCGACGCCGAGGTCCCCGGGGCCGACGGCGGGCCCGCCGCCGGCGCGGCCCGGCACGACGCCGGCGAGGCCCCGCGGGGCGGCGCCGGTCAGCACCGGTGACGCGGAGGGGTAGACTGTCGACGGCTGGGCCGGATGCCCGGCTCTCCTCGCCGAGCAGGCGGACCCCCGACCCCGCACCCGTGGTGGCAGTCGTGGGCCCGGTGCGGACGTGCGTGGGGTGCCGAGCGACCGGCCCGAGGTCAGCCCTGCTGAGGGTGGTCGCCCCCGCCGCCGGTCCCGGAGTCCCGGAGCTGGTCGTGGACGTCGGTCGCCGGATGCCGGGCAGGGGAGCGTGGCTGCACCCCGATCGTGCCTGTCTCGAGCTCGCCGAACGCCGCAGGGCGTTCGGGCGGGCCCTGCGGCTGCCGGGTCCGCCCGGCACGCGCGCGGTCCACGAGCACCTCGAGCAGCACGAGCAGTGAGCGTCACCGGGTCCCCCTGGTGACGTGGCCGATCGTCGAGAAGGAAGCGGGTTGGAAGCCGATGGCTACCCGATGAGCACGCACCGATGAGTACCCAGCGATGAGTACCCAGCACTAACGACGGTCCGACCCTGTCCGGGGGCGGGCCAGGACAGGAGAGATGTGGCCAAGGTCCGCGTCTACGAGCTCGCCAAGGAGCTCGGAGTCGACAGCAAGACCCTCATGACCAAGCTGAACGAGCTCGGAGAGTTCGTCCGCTCGGCGAGCTCGACCATCGAGCCGCCCGTCGTGCGCAAGCTGCGCGACACCTACCCCGCAGGTGGCGGTGCCTCGGCACCGAAGGCCGCTGCGCGCCCGGCTCCCGCCGCGCCCGCGGCCCCGGAGATCGGAAG
>NZ_JAAXOY010000494.1 GCF_012396155.1 Cellulomonas septica
GGCCACCCGTCGCGCGCTGCTGCGCGGCTCGGAGCTGGCCAGCCCGACGCGCGAGCGCCGCCTGGCGGGCCCGCGCGGCGCGGACGGACGCGGGTGTCGCGACGTCGACGCCGAGCGTCGAGAGGACCGCGGCGATGGGGTTCGCGACGGAGAAGGAGCCGTCGCCCTCACCGGCCCACAGCAGCCCGACGACCTTGCCGTCCTCGTCGACGACCACGGACCCGGAGTCGCCGCCCGCGGAGAACGACGGCTGTCCCTCGTCGGGCTCGACGCGGATCTGGTCCCGCAGGGTGCGCCAGCCGATGCCGGGGCCGAAGTCGACGGACGTCGTGAAGTCGGTGGACACGACGCGCCCGGTCCGCAGACCGGTCGTGCGGCCGTGCTTGCGGACGACGGAGCCGTCGACGGCGGGGGCGGACCCGGTGACCGCGCCGATGCCGACGACGCCGGGCACCCACGCCGCACCGGGCGCGATGGCGACGACGGCGGCGTCGATGCGGTCGGTGAGGGTGCCGCGGACGAGCAGGCCGAACTGGTCCCCGCGCGCGGCGCCGTCGGCGAGCGCGGGCTGCACCCAGCGGCTCCCGACGTCCTCGAGCCCGTCGCCGGCGGCGACGTGCCAGTTGGTGAGGGCGAGCGCGCGGCCGGTGTGCCGCTCGACGACGACGACGCCGAGCGTGCCGTTGACGGACCGCAGCTCGGCGGAGGTGGCGCCCTGGATGGTGACGGGGTCGACGGGGCCGATGCTGATGCCGCCGGCGAGGGGCCGCACGCGACCGCGCATGAGGGTCGTGACGTCGTCGACGGCGGGGGCCTCGTGGTGCAGGACGACGCGGTGCTCGACGACGTCGGTGGGGACGCCGTCGATGGCGGCGGGGATCCGCTGGTCGTCGTCGAGGTCGGCGGCGTCGAGCTTGCGGGTGACGTGGACGACGATGGCCTGCCGTCCGGTGGGCCGGCCGTCGGACCACTTCTCGCCGATGTCGACGCCGACGACGCCCGGGCGGGCGATGAGCGAGTCCTCGTGGGTGCGCTTCGTCGGGCGGATCTGCTCCCGGCTGAGGGGCTCGGGCGCGCTGTCCTGCTCGGTCATGTCGTGCGTCTCCTCGGTTCGAAGTCCACGGTCCCGACCCGCTCCGGCGCCGTCGCCGCGGGGGCGGACCGGACGGCGTGAGCTCGGGCGGGTGCTGGCGAGGAGCGCCCGCGGCCTGCCCAGATACACGTCCGGGGAAGAAATCTTGGTGCACGTGTATCTGGTGGCGGGAGGCCCGCTCCTGAGGGGCGACCCCGGCACGGGGGGACGGGCGCTCGCAGGCGCGCGGGACGGGAGCGCACCCGGTCCGCGGCGGAGCCGGTCAGCTGTCCGTGTCGTCCTTGTCGGGGTTGTCCGGGCCGCCCTACTGTGTCAGGGGCGCGGCCGCCCGACGAGGCCAGCCTGTGAGGGGTCCATGATGAGTGACGACCTGGTGGAGCCGGTGGACGCCGCGCTCCGCGAGGGAGAAGGGCTGGCCGACCAGGCCGCCCGGGCCGTGGTCGCGTACCGCGACGGCGACAGGGCGCCGCTGGCGGCGCTCGTGCACGTGATGACGCCCCTGCTGTGGCACACGGTCCGCGCCCAGGGCGTGGACGCGGAGCAGGCGCAGGACATCGTGCAGAACGTCTGGCTGACCCTCGTGCGTGACATCGAGTCGATCCGCGACCCGCGGGCGACGCTGCAGTGGATGCTCGTCACCGCGAAGCGGGCGGCGTGGCGTGCGGTGCGGCGGACCCGCGAGGACCTGGTGCGGCACGAGCAGGACGAGCACGTGACCGACTGGCTCTCGGCCCCGGCCGAGGACCGGCCGGACACCGTCGCGGTGCGCTCCGAGCGCGACCGGGTGCTCTGGGAGCACGTCGGCACGCTGCCGGACCGCTGCCGTCGGCTCCTGGGGCTGGTCGCGCTGGTCGACCGGCCCGACTACACGGTGGTGTCCCGGGCGCTCGGGATGCCGGTCGGGAGCATCGGCCCGACCCGCGGCCGCTGTCTCGCGAAGCTCCGCCTCGCCCTCTCCAACGACCCCGCCTGGAGCATGTCATGAGCACCGACGAGAGCACCCTCGCCCTGGTCGCCGCGGGTTCGCTGGACGTGGCGGACGTGGAGATCCTGCAGCAGCTCGCGTCGCTGGTCGGCGCGTCCGACCCGGTCCCGGCGGGCCTGGTCGACCGCATCGGCATGGCCCTGACGATCGAGGCGCTGCACGCCGAGCTCGCGGAGCTGCACCTGGTCGGCGAGCCGGCGCTCGCGGTCCGTGCGGACGAGACGAGCATCGAGGCCGGCACGATCACGTTCACGACGGACGTGCTCACGGTGATGATCTCCGTGCACCCGGAGGCGGACCGCGTGCGGGTCGACGGCTGGGCCGCACCGGCGAGCGAGCTCTCGGTGGAGCTGCACCAGTCCGGTGACGTGACGACGGTGACGTCCGACGCGGACGGCCGCTTCTCGTTCTCCGACGTCGAGCGGGGCCCCGCGCGGCTCGTCCTGCGGCGACCGGAGGAGCCGCAGGTGCCCATCGTGACCCCGCAGATCGAGCTCTAAGGCACCGATGTCGGACCCGGGCGGCCCGGCGGCCGCCGGGCCGCCCACCGTCGACGTCCTCGCCGAGGCGCTGGTGCGCGCCGAGACCGAGAACGCCGAGGGTCGTCCGACGCGTGCCCGCCGACGCCTGCGCCCGCTGCTGCACGACCTGGAGGCCCTGCCGGGGGCGCCGGACGTCGTGCGG
>NZ_JAAXOY010000495.1 GCF_012396155.1 Cellulomonas septica
CCCCGGGCGCATGCAGACACGGGACGTACGTTGACGTGGTACCCGACCACGTGGCCGACGCTCCCGCACCGGCGTGCGGGCATCGCACCGCGTCGTACGGCGTGCCCTGACGCTAGGTAGGAATTCCTACCCAGGTGCACGCGAGAACCGCCCTCGAGCGGTGCGACCAGACCCGAAGGTCGTATCAGTCCAGGTCGAGTGAGCGCCTGGCGTCCTGCACGAGCACGAACATGCGCGTGTGGTTCGCGACCCGCTGGAACCCGTACCTCAGATAGAAGGCGGCAGCCGACTCGTCGATAGGGTCGACGACGATAATTCGGCCACCTACGAGTTCAGCGGCGTCGCAGATGTGCTCGAGCGCGTCGATGAGCAGGTCCCGACCGAGGCCACCTCCCTGCACGTCCGTCGCAATCGCCAGCTTCGCGAGCATGAAACCAGGCACCGTTGAGGCGCCCCCGCGCAGTTTCGACGCTAACGGCAGCTCGTCCCGGCGGACCTCCGTTGGGCAGACCGCGTAATAGCCCACGAGCGCGTACGAGTCAAGGTCCCAGAGCAGCCGGACACGCACGGACCCTGCCTTGTGGGCGCGTGCGGCCGTCTCCCTTAGCCAGGTGTCGAGAACCGCGTTGCCACAGGTGAACGACTCGAGTCCCGCGTCGAACTCGTGGGGCTCCCGGATCAGGAACTCGGGCGCGCTCACTCGTGCTTGAACGCGCGACGGCGAGCGGCAGCGTCAGCCAGCGCCGGGATGCGGCGGGGCGCGGCGTCCAGTGCGGCGAGCATCTCGTCGAACTGCGCCGCCGGCATCATCGTAAGGTCGCTGCGGGCGAGCACCCGTGCCGCCTCGTCCCGAGCCGACCGCACCACGAACGCGGACACGCTCTCGTGAGTGATCGACGCGGCCTTCGACAGCAGGACGTCGGTGTCCTCGTCGATGCGCTGTTCCATGCGTCGCGTCTTCGTGGCGGCCATAGAACCAATGTACGGCGCATGTCCGTACATGACCACCGGGGCGTAAGTGGAGGTTTGGTACCAGTCTCGCTGTCGTGCTGTATTGCAGGTCGCGAGTGGCCGCAAGGTGTGCCGAGGCGTCCGTCTCGGCAATCCCGAGAGGCACCCTCATGAACGACCGTCATGACGACCCCGAACGTCGCTGCCAAGCCCTGCTCCTCATCCGCGCCCTCGTGAGCATCACGCCGCCGGAACTCTGGACGTCGTCGCCGGCGCGGACCTCGAGGTGGTCCGCTGCCGGCCTCCCCTCCCGGCCTGACTCCGCCCGCGCCGGGAGCCGACGGCCCCGCCTCCCTCCGCCGGGGAGCGCGGGGCCCTCGCGTCGTCCCGCCCGTCAGGCCGGCCCGTCGCGGTCGACGCGTCGGTCAGGAGGGGAAGGGCGTCCCCCGGCAGGCCACCGGGTGGGAGCTCGACGACGACCTCGTCGATGGGGCGGACTGCCCGAGGCCGACCGCGGGTCTCGCACCTTGATCCGCGTCGCCTGGGCGCTCAGTGATCCGGAGTCGTCGGCGGCGCTCCGAGGCGGCGAGCACTAGTGCGCCGACCGGGTTCGCCACGTCTTCTATGGAAACGCCCCTAGAGGGCCTTCGCTTCGTATGACTTCACCCACACGCGCACCAAGGGGGGGTGCGTCGTTGTTCAAGGAGGAGCATGTGATTCGCACGTCAAACCGCGCCCGCGTGGGCGCTGTGGTGCTCGCAGCTGTGGTGGGCTGAGCCTATCTGCTGTTCCCGCGAACGCGGTGACCGAGGTCGCCCTCCCAGTCGAGGTTCGGCAGGAGTTCCTGGCGGTGTTTGAACACCACGGGGTCGACCCAGCGGCGTGGGACGCCCTGCTGGAGAAGGTTGCGCGGGGCGAACTGCCAGACGCGGACTCCGGCCAGATTGACCCGGTGTCCAGCACGCGCACGATCGTCGATGGCATCGCGGTGATCCGCCACGTGTACCCGGACGGGTCGGTGTCGTTGACCAGCGCTCCGACCGGACCTGCGAAGCCGGTCAGGCCGTTGAGTTCGACGCCGGGCGCGGTCACGCCGTTGGCAGCGGGCTCGGTAAGCGAATGCTCGACCAGTTCGGCCGCTGGGTACACGTACTACAACAACTGCCGAATCGTGTACGACGGTATCTCGTTCTCGTACTCGTTCCGCGCGAACTTCCGGACCAAGAGCGGCACGAACCGGCGGTGACCGGGGCGTTCAACCCCGTGATCCACAGGGCGATCGCTCACGACACGAGCGTCCCCAGCACGACCATCCCGCGCGGTACGCAGTCCGGGACTCTGGCGGCGCAGGGGCGCATGTCGTTCCAGGCGTCTGCCATCTACGTGCTGTGGTCCCGCACGATCGTGCTCGACCTGTATGTTCGGGGCACGAGCTACTGGGCCGAGACCAACCTGTAAGGAGGCGGGATGCCCGCGTTCTATGACATTGCGTGGTCGATCTTCTTCCCGACGCTGGTCGTGGTCACCGTGCTGGCCGTGAGGTCGTGGCTGCGAGGCCGCCGCACTGGCTCTCGCCGTCCGCCGGCGTAGGGGTCCAAGACGCACCTCAGCGCGCGCCGCACTCCCTAGGGTGCGGCGCGCGCATTCGTTCCACTGCCCGCCACCGCGGGCCCCGGGCGCATGCAGACACGGGACGTACGTTGACGTGGTACCCGACCACGTGGCCGACGCTCCCGCACCGGCGTGCGGGCATCGCACCGCGTCGTACGGCGTGCCCTGACGCTAGGTAGGAATTCC
>NZ_JAAXOY010000496.1 GCF_012396155.1 Cellulomonas septica
CGCCCCGGTGCCGAGCGCCGCCGCACCCGCGGCGATCCCGCCGCCGACGGGCAGCACGTGGGCCAGTGCGCCGAGGCCGACGATCCCGAGCACGAGCGGTGCGACGACCGCCCGCATGCCGTGGTTGACGTCGCCGAGCTCGAGGACCAGGGCACGGCAGTCGCCGCAGTCGTCGAGGTGCTTCTCGACCTGCGCGTTCTCGCGCGTCCCGAGGCCCCCGCGCACGTAGGCGCCGAGCTTGCCGGAGACGGTGCGGCACCCCTCGTCGAGCGGGTCCTGCAGGTGCTGCTGGAGGTAGGCCTGCCGCAGGCCCTCGCGCGCGCGGTACGCGAGCGCGGCGACACCGTTCGCGGTCAGGCCGAGGATCGGGGCGATCTGCGCGGGCGAGAGCCCTTCGACCTCCGAGTGCCACAGGACGGCCTGCCACCGTTCGGGCAGCGAGTGGAACGCCCGCGACACGACGCCACGCTCGAACCCCTCGAGGGCCGGCTCCTCCGCGGTGCCGGCCCACGCGGTGCCGCGCTCGAGCGTCGCCAGGTCGTCCGTCGGCTCGACGCGCCGGGCCTTCTCGCGGCGGTCGGCGGCCGTGCGCCGCACGACGGTGAACAGGTAGGCGCGGAACGCGGACTCGGGGCCGTTCCCGCGCTGCAGCGCGCCGTGCACGGCGGTGAACGCGTCGGCGACGACGTCGTCCGCGTCGGCGTGCGAGTCGGTGTACTGGCGGGCGACGACGAACGCGGCACCCGCGTGACGTTCGTAGAGGGTGCCGAACGAGGCGGCGTCACCCGTGCGCACGGCAGCGATCAGCTCGGCGTCCCCTGTGACGCCGTCACCGAGCCGCGTGCTTGCCACCACGACCTGCTCCCGTCAGCGTTCTTCGTCGAGCGCACAGCCTGCCACAACGGATGGATCGGGTGTCCAGACCGCAATCGCCCAATTGCAACGTACGTGATGCTCCGGCGGTTCCGGGCGGCGAGCGGCGGGGAAAGCGCTCGAACGGGTGGGTGAAAAGTTCCGCATCCCGCGTCACCGACGGCGGGTGGCGCCCTCTCATCAGGCGTGACGACAGACATCGGCAGGGACGACGCCGCAGGCGTGGCACTGCGCGAGCGTTGGCGGCACGAGAGCCTCGGCTCGGTCTGGCTGCGGCCCGCGGACTGGTACCACCCCGCGGTCGACGACCTGGCCGGCGCGGTCCTCGACGACCGCGACCCGACGCTCGCGGCCGCCGAGCTCGGCCGTGCCCGCGGCTACGACGGGGTCGGGATCGCCGAGACGATCGACGACCTCGCGTGCCTGTACCGCTCGCGCGGCGAGGCACAGCCCCCGCTGCTCGCGGTGCGCGCGCTGTGCGACGGCTGGGCCGACGCGCAGGCGGCGGCCGTGTCGGTGGGCACGTCGCTCGACCCCGAGTCCGGCCTGCCGACGCGTCAGTACCTCGCGGTCCGGCTCGCCGAGACCTACCAGGACGGCGAGCGCGCGGCGCTGACCGCGCAGGAGTCCCACCACCTGGTCCTCGTCGACGTCGCCGCGGGTGCGGTGGACCCGTTCACCCGGGCGGCCCGGTCGGCCGCGATCGGTGCGGCGATGACCGCGACGTTCGGCGACGGCCACCCGATGGCCACGCTCGGCGGCGGCGTCTTCGCGGTGCTGTCGCGGCGGCAGGACCCGCTCGAGGAGCGCGTGTCCCGGCTGCAGGTCGAGATCGCGCGGAGGGTCGACCGCCTCGAGGTCAGAGCCGCGACCCGGCAGCCCGTCCGCGTCTGGGTCGAGCGGCTGCCGGCCACGCACGAGGAGGCGGTGCACACGCTGCGACGGGTCTCACGCCCCTGATCGGCTGCCCCCGCAGAGGGGCGTCGAAGGTCAAGCGCCGATAGGCGACGGTTCAACTGTCGCTACGGTGCAGGTCAGCGCGGAGTCGGACGGGTGCCCGGGACAAGTCGGGCGGATGCGTCTACCGTCTTTGTATGAACCCCGCCGAGCTCGCCCCTGACCCTGCACCCGCAGGCGACGCGTCCGCCCCTCACCCGGCCGGCGAGGGAGCGTCCACGAGCGGCGCCGCCGTCCCGTCGCAGCCCCGCCACCCCGGCGTCCCGTCCGACCTCGAGGACCTGGACGTCGACCTCACCGCCGACCCGCCCGGGCCGCTCCTCGCGACCGGGACCGTCGCGGACGTCTACGCGCTCGACGACCGGCGCGTCCTGCGGCGCGACCGCGACGGGCGCGACGCGTCGGGCGAGGCCGAGATCCTGCGGCACGTCGTCGCGCACGGCTTCCCCGCGCCCGCCGTGCTCGGCGTGCACGGCCCCGACCTGGTCGCCGAGCGGCTGCACGGGCCGACGCTGCTGCAGGCGCTGACGGCAGGCGAGGTGTCGATCCACGACGGCGCGCAGATCCTCGCCGACCTGCACCGCCGGCTGCACGAGATCCCCGCGCCCGACGGCTGGAGCGACACGCGGTCGCAGTGGCCGCACGTCACCGGCGGCCCGACGGTCGTGCACCTCGACCTGCATCCCGCGAACGTCATCCTCAGCGAGGCGCACGGGCCCGCGCTCATCGACTGGTCGAACGCCCGCAGCGGCCCGGCCGAGCTCGACGTCGCGCTCACCGCGCTCATCATCGCGGAGGTCGTCGTCGACGCCGGCGGCGAGTACTCCGCCGCGGCGCGCGCGCTGCTCGCCGCGTTCCTCACGTGCGTCGGCACCGACATGGTCAGCGCGCTCGACGACGCCGCCGCCGTCCG
>NZ_JAAXOY010000497.1 GCF_012396155.1 Cellulomonas septica
CGCGCCGGCCCGTCCCTGCGCGGTACCGGCCCGCGGGACCGTCGAACCCGGCCTGAGCAGGCCACGCGGCGTCCCGTCGGCCGAGATCCCGGGGCCGGTCGCGCCTCGCGGGGCGGGCGGCTCAGCCGACCGTCACCGTCCGGCACCCCATCGCCACGTTCGACCCGGCGGGCGTGTTGATCGCGTAGACGCACACGTTGTGCGCGCCGGGCGTCGCCGCCATCGTCGCGGTGAACCCGTGGCGGTCGCCGAGCCCGAACGCGGACGCGATGTCCGGCCGGCTCTGGTCGGCGACGAACGCCTGGCTGTTGCCGTCGACGTACACGTGCACCGCGATCGGTGCCGTCGTGTCCGGGTCGAGGGCCCAGCCCTGCACGGTGACCGACGACGCGGTCGAGGTGAACGAGTCGAGGAACCCGATCGGCGCGCGGTTCGCGGCGGGCACGGTCACGGAGCGGCAGCCCATCGCGACGTTCGGGCCGGCCGGGGTGTTGATCGCGTAGAGGCAGACGGTGTGGTTCCCGGGACCGGCGGGCATGGTCGCGGTGAACCCGTGCTTGTCGCCCTTGCCGAAGATCGCACCGATGTCGGTGCGGACCTGGTCGGCGGTGAACGCCTGGCTGCTGGTCCCGTCGACGTACATGTGCACGGCGATCGGGTCGGTCGTGTCGGGGTCGAGCGCCCAGCCCTGCACCGTCACGCCGCCGGGCGCGCCCGTCACCGAGTCGATGAACCCGGTCGGGTTCGCGTTGGTGACGGTGACCGTGCGGCACCCCATCGCGACGTTCGGCCCCGACGGCGTGTTGATCGCGTAGACGCACACCGAGTGCGTGCCCGGGCCGGCGGGCATGGTGGCGCTGAAGCCGTGGCGGTCGCCCTTGCCGAACGCCGCCCCGATGTCCGCGCGCGGGAGGTCGGCCGTGAACGCCTGGGCGTTCCTGTCGACGTACACGTGCACGGCGATCGGGTCGGTCGTGTCGGGGTCGAGCGCCCACCCGTTGACGGTCACGCTGGTGGCGGTCGTGGTGACCGAGTCGAGGAAGCCGGTGGGCTGCTGGTTGACGACGGTCACGTCGCGGCACGTCAGCGGCAGGTCGTAGCCCGGGGCGGGCTTGCGTGCGGTGAGGCAGACCGTGTGGCGGCCGACGGACGCGGGCACGTGGGCCTCGAAGCCGTGCCGCGGTCCGGCACCGTAGGCGGCGTCGACGTCGGGTCGCGGCTGGTCGGCCGTGAGCAGGGTCTCGACGCCGTCGACCGTCACGCTCACCGGGACGCTCGTCGCGGGCGCGTCGGGGTCGTACGCCCAGCCCTTGACGTAGACACCGGTCGCGTCGGGCGTCACGGCGTCGACGAAGCCGCGGAGCGGGTTGGGGACCGTCACGGTGCGGCAGCCGAGCAGCGTGTTGCCCGAGATCGCGTCGCTGTTGATGGCCCACACGCAGACGTCCTGCGTGCCGGGGGCGACGGGCATGGTCGCGGCGTAGCCGTGCTTGTCGCCCCGGCCGAAGGGCGCGACGAGGTCGGGGCGCGACACGTCCGCCGTGAACGCGCGCGCGGACGTGCCCGCGTAGACGTGCACGGCGATCGGTGCGTTGGTATCCGGGTCGATGGCCCAGCCGGTCGCGGTGATCTCGAGGCCCGAGACCGTGACGGAGTCGATGAAGCCGAACGGCGGGCTGCCCGCCGGGTTGCCGAACCAGTCGGAGAAGTAGTTCCAGAAGTTGCGGTTCCCGTACGACGAGCACGCGTCGCCCGTGCCGTAGCCCGCGGCCAGCGCCGCGGCGTTCGGCTGGTACGGCGTGTAGTTGTAGAGGCCCGCGGTCGCCTGGTTGCGGATGAGGACCGGCGCGGTGCCGCAGGCGGCGTTCGGGTGGAAGCGCACGTTGTTCGTGAGGCCCTCCCGGTGCGAGTAGCTCCCGGGGTTGAGCTGGTAGTTCCGGAACTGCGACGCCGCCGAGTACACCTGGTTGAAGAAGCCGTAGTACAGGGCGTCGCAGGGGGCGGTGTCGGGGCAGCCGTAGCCCATCGCCTTCTGGTACGTCGCCGCGGGCCTGCCCGTCGTCGCGGTGACCAGGCCCTGCTCCTTCTGGAGGGTGACCAGCAGGACCTGCGGGTTGATGCCGCACGCGGCCGCGACCTTCGCGATGATGACGGCCGCCGACTCACCGGGCTGGCCGGTGTACTGCGCGCACCGGTTCGTCGCGGCGCGCGTCGTCGTGCTCTCGGTGTAGCTCTTGAGGCACGTGCTGCCCGCCGCCGGCACGCACGACGCGCCCTTCTGGTCGAGGAACGCCTGGACCTGGGGCGCCGACATCGCGGCGGCGTTGTAGAAGACCGCGTCGCTGATGATGAACCCGGGGTCGAAGCGGCTCAGGTCGGCCGCGGTGGCCGGGGTGGGCGTCGCGAGCGCACCCGCCGCGAGCAGGGCGGTCGCGGTGGCGAGCACGGCCACCAGGGCGCGGACGGCGCGGATCACGAGGCCACCTCCACGGGCACCGGAGCGGCGGAGACCGACGCGGTCCCCGTGCTGTACGTCAGCGTCGCCGTCCACGTCCCCGTGCTCAGCTGCGCCCGCGGGATGCCGACCGTGCCGCACGACGTGGTCGTCGCGTCGGGCGTCGCTGGACCGGATCCCGTGACCGTCACGCCGTCCTTGGTCGCCGTGAGCGTGCAGGTGCCGCCGTCGAGCACGCGGTCGACGTAGCCCCCGACGACGAGCGCGG
>NZ_JAAXOY010000498.1 GCF_012396155.1 Cellulomonas septica
GGTCGGCCATGACGCGCTCGGCGTTCGCGGCGGCGGCCGTCTCGTACCGGTCGCCCGGGTCGGAGACGCTGATGCCGCTCCCCGTCGGGGTGCCGTCGACGGGTCCGCTGCGCTGCTGGACGACGTGCGTCAGCTCGTGCGCGAGCGTCGTGCGGCCCGCCGTGGACGTCGGGTCGTACGCGTCGCGCTGGAACACGATGTCCGAGCCGACGGTGTACGCGTGCGCGCCCACCGAGCGGGCCGAGTCGGACGCCGCGCCGTCGGTGTGGACGCGGACGTCCCCGAAGTCGGCACCGAGCCGGCCCTCCATGTCCGCGCGCGTGTCCGCGTCGAGCGGGCGGCCGCCGCCGGACCCGACGACGTCGAGCACGGGCGAGCGCTCCTCCTCGACCAGGCCCGCCGTCGACGCGTTCCCCGCGGTCCGCTGCAGGTACGTGAGCCCGCTCGCGTCGAGCCGGTCCGGGCGTCCCTCCGCGAGCGCGCGCGCGACGACCGGGGCGGTGTCGCGCTCGTCGGCGCGGGCGGCCTTGGGCCGCAGCGTCTCGGTGCCCTCCAGGTGGTCGTGGCTGTGCATCGTCGGCCCCTCTCGACGCAGGTCCTCCTCGACCCGCTCGACGCTGCCACCGCACGCCGGGGCCCGGGAGGAGCGCCCGGTCCACCCCGTCGGGCACTCCCCGACGCCCGATCGGGCACCGGGCGGCGGGTCAGGTGGCGGTGCAGGTGAGGGTCGGGGTCGCGCCGCTGCTGCCCGGGGTCGTGCCGAGGTAGCCGAAGGTGGTCGACGCGTGCGCGGCGAGGGTGCCGTTCCACGCGACGTCGCGGGCCGTCGTCGTCTGACCGGCGGTGGTGACCGTGGCGTTCCACGCCTGGCTGAGCCCGTGGCCGGCCGGGTGCGTGAGGGTGACGGTCCAGCCGCGCGTGCCCGCGGTGCCGGCGGTGACGCGGACGTCGGCCTGGTAGCCGCCCTGCCAGCGGTTCACGACGGTCAACGTGGCGGTGCAGCCCGCCGTCACGGTCGGGGTCGGGGTGGGCGTCACGGTCGGGGTGGGTGTCACCGTCGGCGTGGGGGTGACGGTGGGTGTCACGGTCGGGGTGGGCGTCGGGGTAGGCGTCGCGACCGGCCCGCCCCACGCGGCGGTCGAGTCGAGCCACGCGGCACGGCGCTGCAGCCACGAGCGCAGGTCCTGGACCTGCCCCTGCCAGGTCCCGGTCGTGGTGGTCGTGAAGGGCCCGATCATCGACGTCGTGAGGTTGGGGTAGCGCTGGAAGTTGCGCCCCGCCGCGGCGGTGAGCGGTGCGGTGAGCGACGCGATGCGCGCGTCGAGCTGCGCGTCGGACAGCACCCCGCGCCGCAGCTCCTGCCAGCGCGCCTTGACGCGGTCGGCGAACGCGCGGTCCTTCATCAGCACGGCGAACCAGTCGGGACCGGTGGGCTGCCGGGTCTGCTGGTACTGCCACCCGGTCGTCTGCTCGTTCTGGAACCAGCCGCCGACGCCGAAGGTCAGGTCGTAGTCCCACAGCGGCCCGGCGGTGAGCTTCCCGCCGCGGTCCTTGTAGAGGTACTGGCTGCGCAGGTACGAGTCCATCTCGCGGCTGAGCTCGTTGACGATCACCTGGTCGACGAACGAGTCGACGTCGACGTACGCCGGGTAACCGGTCTGCGGGTTCGCCGGGTCGGGGCCGTGCAGGGCGTCGTGGAACCGCTGGACGTACCCGGTGATGTAGGCGAGCTGCTGCGGCGCGAGCTCGTCCGGGTCGTGCGCCTCGAGGTCCCGCCAGCACGTCGCGGCCGCGCCGGTGCACGGGAGCGTCGTGCCCGCGGACGCGAGCCACTCGAGCTTGAGGATGTAGCCGCCCTCGACCTTCGGCGGCTCGACGTCCGTCGGGTCGAGGTCCTTGAGGTCCAGCCGGTTCTTCTGGTTCTTGATCGTCTCCATGACCATGTAGACGCCGCGGTAGTCGTTCGCCGCGACGGGCTGCGCGTCCTCGTTCACGTACAGCTCGACGAACCGGTAGCGCGGCGCCGCGAGCCCCATCGCCCGGCCGAGGTCGAGGACGAGCGCGTTGCGGATCAGCGACTTGTCGCTGAACGGCCCGCGCAGCACCCAGTCGGACTCGGCGGGCATGCCGAGCAGCGGCAGGTCGAGGTCGTCGTCGGCGTTGTCGCGCAGCTCGAGCCGGTAGGGGAGCTTGTCGAACATGCGGCTCGACTGGCCGCGCAGGTGGTAGCCGGCGCGCGTCGCGAGCGTCGGCGTCCCGGCGAGCGTGGTCGTGCCGCCGGCGCCGGGCGTGAGCTCGAGCAGCGCGGTGCTCCGGTAGTCGTCGCCGACGGCTCCGCCGCCGTAGGAGTCGAGCACGACGACGGGCAGGTCGTGCGCGGTCGTGACGGCGACGGCGACGTACTGCGCCGATCCCGGTGCCCCCGTCGGGGTGCCGCCGGTGAACGCCTGCGCCCGCACCTCGGTGCTGCGCGTGAGCGTCAGCGGTCCGGTCGCGACGGGCGACGACGCGGTCGGCGCACGGCCGTCGGTCGTGTACCGGACCTGCGCGCCGGCCACCGTCGTCCCGAGGGTCACCGACAGGCTGCCCGTGAACGTGCGGCTGGGCTGCGAGAACGTCACGTCGCCCGTGAGCCCGGCGTCGACGGCGGTGCCGACCGGCCCGACGGCGGGGACCGGTGCGGCGGCAGCCACCGGTGCGGCGGCGGG
>NZ_JAAXOY010000499.1 GCF_012396155.1 Cellulomonas septica
CACGGGAGCGCCCGGCGCCGGGGCCCGACGTCGGCGCGGCCGGCTCGCGCTCGCCGCGGTCGCGGTCGTCCTCGTCGCCCTGCTCGCGTGGCCGATCGGGCTCGTGCTGTGGGCGAACGGCAAGGTGCAGCACACGACCGCGCTCTCGGGCGCGGCCGACACCCCCGGCACGACCTACCTGCTCACCGGATCCGACTCGCGCGCGGACGGCGGCATCGCGGCCGACGGCACCGAGGGCGCGCGGACCGACACGATCCTCCTGCTGCACGTCCCGGAGAACGGACCGACGGCGCTCATCTCACTGCCCCGCGACACGTACGTCGAGATCCCCGAGCACGGCGCGTCGAAGCTCAACGCCGCGTTCGCGTGGGGACAGGCGCCGCTGCTGGTCCGCACGGTCGAGGGGCTCACCGGCCTGACGGTCGACCACTACGCGGAGATCGGCATGGCGGGCGTCGGGAACGTCGTCGACGCGGTCGGCGGCGTGCACCTGTGCCACGACGCGGACGTCAACGACGCCGACTCCGGCATGGTGTGGACCGCCGGGTGCCACGACGTCGGCGGACCTGAGGCGCTCGCGTTCGCGCGCATGCGCAAGTCCGACCTCAAGGGCGACGTGGGCCGCGCCGAGCGGCAGCGGCAGCTCGTCAGCGCGGTCATGGCGAAGGTCCAGCCGTCCTCGCTCGTGTGGCACCCCGCGCAGCAGGTGAAGCTCGTCGACGCCGGGACCGGCGCGCTCACCGTGGACGACGGCTCGGGCATCGTCGACATGGGGCGCCTCGCGCTCGCGTTCCGTGCCGCGACCGGGCCCGAGGGGATCACGGGCACGCCGCCCATCGCCGACATGGACTACCGCCCGGGCGACGTCGGCTCGACGGTCCTGCTCGACCCCGACCAGGCGCCCACGTTCTTCGCCGCGATCCGTGACGGCTCGCTGCCGCCGGGAGCGGTGGGCGGCGTCCCCGGGTCCTGACGCCCGACGGCGCTCCGGCATCCTGACGCCCGACGGCGTTCCGGCGTCCTGCGCCCGGACGTCAGACGACGTCACCGGCTCCTGACGCCCGACGGCGTTCCGGCGTCCTGCGCCCGGACGTCAGACGACGTCACCGGCTCCTGTCGCCCGACGACGTCACCGGGGCCTGTCGCCCGGCCGGTCGGGCGCCACCGCGTCCGGCGCCTGGACGGTCGGACGGGCCGCGTCAGCCGGGGACGCGGACCTCGTCGAGGCCGCGCACCAGACGCGGCCCGCGGTTGACGCGGTCGAGCACCACGCCCCGCACCCACGCGAGCGCCTGCTCGGACCAGCGCCGCACCCGGGGGCCGCACGGCAGCTCGACGCACCGGTGGACGAGCCACGCGAGCACGAGCGCCGCACCGACGGCGAGCGCCAGGGCGACGGCCGTCGGCACGTGCGGCGCCGTGAGGTGGACGACGTACAGGCCCCAGTAGTCGTGCACCAGGTAGACGGGGTACGTGAGCGCGCCGAGCGTCACGCACCACGTGGCCCGCGCCCGCGCGAGCGGCGTGAGGACGGCGCACGCGACCAGCGCGACGCACACCACGACGCCGACCCCGAGCAGCAGCTCCGACGGCGCGTAGCCGGTCGTCCGGGCGAGGACGGCGGCGCGCGACGGGACGACGAGCAGCACCGCGAGGACGGTGTTCGCCGCGACCACGAGCCACGCGTCGGGCCGGTGCCCGTCGCGGTGCAGCACGTAGAGCGCCATGCCGGCCGCGAACAGCGACGCGTAGTCGGCGACGAGCGCGGTCGCCAGGCCCGTGAGGCCGCTGTGCAGCCCGAGCTGCGCGAGCCACGGCCAGACGAGCGCGACCGCGAGCACCCGGCGTCGGGTCAGCCCGACGAGCGACAGGAGGCCGATCAGCAGGTAGAAGCGCAGCTCCGCCCAGAGCGTCCAGGAGACGCCGTCGACGTGGGGCACGCCGAGCGCGGACTGCACCATCGTGAGGTTGACCAGCACCTGCGCGGGGGTCACGTCCTTGCCGTCGGGCCACAGCACGAGCAGCAGTCCCCCGGTGAGCAGCACGCCCGCCCAGTACGCCGGGTACAGGCGCGCGAGCCGCGAGGCGACCAGCCGGACCGTCGGGCGGCCCCAGGCGGTCAGCAGCACCACGAACCCGCTGATGACGAAGAACAGCTCCGGGCCGAGCGACCCGTAGGACGTCCACCGCGGGACGTCGCCGAGGCGCTCCACCTGGTCGGGTCCCCACGCCGACGTCTGCCGGCCCGCGAGGTGGTACGCGACGACCGCGGCCGCGGCGAGGAACCGGAGCCCGTCGAGCACCATGAGCCGGGGTGGTGGCGGGCTCGTGGGCGCGTCACCGGTGACGGCGGTCGAGGTGCCGGCCCGGTCGGCGGGGGCGGCAGGCGCTGGTGTGCGGGGGACGGTACGAGGGGCGACGGTGCGGTCGTCGACGGAGGGAGCGGAGGTCATCACCTCGACGGTAGGCACGCTCCCGCCGGCACCGCGCGCCGAGACCGCCCGGGCGACGCGTCGTGCACGGGGTTTTCACACGAGGCCCCCGGACCGCCTCCCGGGACCTCCACGAGCCCGGCCCCGCGCTGCCCGACCGCTCAGGCGGAGAACCCGGTCGTCGGCCGGCCCGTCGCGCGCGCCCGCAGGCGCTCGCCCTTGGCGTCCGCCTGCGCGCGGAGGCCGTCCTGGAACCGCGCCATCG
>NZ_JAAXOY010000005.1 GCF_012396155.1 Cellulomonas septica
CTGCCAGGATGTCCGCGCCGCGCGTCTGCCGCCCGCCCGGCGCGCCTCGGGCGACCGCCCAGCCGTGCGGCATGTCGTCTGGAGTCCCCGTGCAGTCCCGCAGCATCCTCGCCCTGCCCGTCTCGGTCGTCCTCGCCGCCACGCTCGCCGCGTGCGGCGGCGGCAGCGCCACCGCCGACGAGTCGCCCGCACCCGTCCCGACGAAGACCGCGTCCGCGACGCCGACGCCGACCGTCGAGGTGCTCTCGGCGACCAACCTCGTCGCCCGCCTCGACGGTGCGCTCAAGGCGCAGACGTCCTACGACATGACGCTCGACATGACCGGCGCCGCCACGTTCCAGGGCACCGCGAGCATGCAGGTCGTCGACGGCGCGCAGAACATGGCGATGCGCATGACGATGCCCGAGGTCGGCGACATGGAGATCCGCTTCGTGGGCGGCATGGCGTACCTCAAGATCGCGATGCTCGGCGAGCAGTTCTTCCAGATCGACCCCAACGACGCGTCGAACCCGCTGGCGGCCGACTTCGGCGGCATGACCGAGCAGTTCGACACCGGCCTGTCCGGCATGGAGACGGCCATCACGAGCGTCGAGCCCGCCGGTCCCGAGGAGACGCTCGACGGCGTCACCGTGCAGCCGTACACCGTCGTCGTCGACACCACGAAGATGACCGGCGAGGCCGCCGCCAAGCTCGCGGAGGCCGAGTCCGTCGCCGCGCTGCCCGCGACCCTCACCTACACCTACTGGGTCGGCGAGGACGACCTGGTGCGCAAGGTGTCGTACGAGCTGATCGGCATGACGACGACCATGACGTTCACGAACTTCGGCGCGGGCACGCCCGTGACGGCGCCCGCTCCGGAGCAGATCACCACGGAGATGCCGTTCTGACGCACCTCCGCCTGACGTCGTGGGCCGCGTGACCTCCCCGGTCGCGCGGCCCCCGGCCGTCTCGGGCCGTTCCCGGTGACGTCCGCGGCGGGCTGCCGCACCCCCGTCGAGCATGGTGCTTGACCCTCACGCCGTGTCAGGCTCCAGCGTGGTCGACGCCATGTACACCATCGGAGAGTTCGCCG
The DNA here is from genome assembly GCF_012396155.1 of Cellulomonas septica. GTDB lineage: Bacteria > Actinomycetota > Actinomycetes > Actinomycetales > Cellulomonadaceae > Cellulomonas > Cellulomonas septica. The sequence goes on from NZ_JAAXOY010000005.1 coordinate 1,073, forward strand.
GCATCGGTCGGGTCAGCGTGCGCATGCTGCGCCACTACGACGCGATCGGCCTGCTGCGGCCCGTCCACGTCGACGACCGCACCGGGTACCGCCGCTACGCACCCGCGCAGGTCCCGCACCTGCTGCGCCTCGTCGAGCTCCGCGACCTCGGCGTCGGCCTGGACCGCATCGCGACGGTCCTCACCGCCGACGACGAGCACGCGGCCTTCGCCGAGGTGCTGCGCGAGCGGCTGCGGGAGATCGAGTCGGAGCTCGCGGCCGAGGCCGCCCGCGCCGACCGGATCCGGCGCAAGCTCTCCCAGCTCGAAGGAGATGCCGCGATGACCCTCGCAGTCGACTACCGCGCCATGCCGTCCCTCACCGTCTACGCGCTCGCGGGTGTCGCGCCGGGGATGGGCCCCGAGCACGTCAGCCCCGTCGTCGGACCGCTCATCGAGCGGCTCGACACCGCCCTCGAGGCCGCCGGCCGGCCGATCCTGGAGCCGTCGACCTTCTGGTACGAGCCGCACGACGACGACACCCTCGGCGTCACCGTCTCCTACCCGACCGGCCCCGACCCGCAGCCCGGCGACGGGTACGACGTCGTCACCCTGCCCGCCGTGCCGCTCGCCGCGACCGCGCTCCACCACGGCGACATGAGCGGCATCGGCGAGTCGTGGATGTCGCTGTTCGAGCAGCTCACCGCCGACGGCTACCGCGTCGCCGGCCCGACCCGCGAGGTGTACCTCGAGGCCGAGGGCCACGAGCCCGGGCCGGACTGGGTCACCGAGCTCCAGGCCCCCGTCGAGCGCGTCGCCTGACGCGTCCGGCCGCTCACCGCCCGGCCGCGCGCCGGGTGGTGAGCGGTCGACGCACGCGTCGTCGGTCGAGCGAGCGAGGACGCCTCCTCCTCCGCACCGGGTGCGGGCTCAACACCGCTGCGTCCGACGCCGATGCAGACCGGGTGAACAACGTGCGCCACCTGACATGGCGGTCGATGATCCTCGACCCGTCGCCCGAGGTCCGGGCAAAGGGGTACAGCCGCGTGCCGCTCGACCTCGAGGACGCGCGCCCGGACCTCGAACGGGCGATGGGCGGTCGGGACGGCGTCGGGGACGACGCCGTCACGTTCCTCGTCGGGCGAGGGGACGCGGTCGCGCGCTCGATGCTGGTGGAGCCGTTGCGTCATGCCAGTCCGTTCACCGAGCACGCTCTCCGCGCCGCCGTGGGCGAGATCGACGTCCGTCGGCACACGCCAGACCCCCGGCTCGCGGTGCCGCCGCTGCAGCCGTGGCTGGACGGCCCCGCCCCGCCCCGCTTCGCGGAGATGCTCGACGACGTCGTCACGCGGTGGATCGGGATGCAACGCCGGGACCTGTACGCGGCACGTCGACGGCTGGAGGAGCGCGGAGGGGACCCGGACGCCGATCTCTGGTTCCGCCAGACCACGGAGGCCGTCGCCGCGCACGCGGCTCTCACGCTCGAGGACTGCGCCCAGGCCGTGCGGGCGATCGAAGGTCGCGGCGGACCGGTCCACCCTCTGATCCGCGCGCTCACGGACATCCGCTTCGCCGACGAGGTCGGGCCGATGCTCAGCCCGCTCCAGCGCCTCCGGCTGGGCTGGCAAGACGACCGGCCGAACATCCTCATGTGGAACTTCGACTACCAGGGGCTCGACCTCCGCCTCTTCGCCGACGCCGTGTCGAGGTTGGGAGTCCGGCGACCGGCTGCCCTGATCGCCCGCTGCTACCTGCTCGGCGACTACCTGCTCCCGACCGTCGCGTGGCCGTTCTTCGTCGAGCACCCCGAACGCCTGGACGACTGCCTCGGCCTCGCCGTCCCCGAGGCACCGGTGAAGGACGAGTGGCTCGTCAAGGCGCTGGGCGTCCTCGCGCAGATGCCCGTCATGCCGTCCCGGTACCTGCCGCGCGTCGTCGACCTGTCGGTCTCCGGTCCCGCCCGCCCGCGGGCCGCCGCCCGACGCGTCGTCGAGACGCACGGCGACCCGCTCGCCGTGGCCACCGGAGCGCTGCGCCACGGTCGGGGTGCGATCCGCGCCAGCGCCGCCAAGTGGCTCGACGAGCAGGGGGCGACGGCGGCGCTGCCCGACCTGCGCGCCGCGCTGGCCCGGGAGACCAGCGCGCCGACGCGCACCACGATCACGGCGGTCGTCGGTCGGCTCGAGACCTCCGTCGTCCCGAGCGGGTCGACCCCGTGACGCCACGCGGCGGTGCCGCGCACGTGGGTGGTGGGCCCCGTGGGGATCGAACCCACAACCCGCGGATTAAAAGTCCGCTGCTCTGCCAGTTGAGCTAGAGGCCCGGTGGATGGGGACTATCACTGGGAGAACCCTCGGGACAACGTTCGTGTAGTTCGTCCCGGTTCTGGGACTCCTGGCTCAGTCCTCACCGGAAGGCTACGGCACCTCGACCCGGCCGCTGGGTGTCGCGTAGCCCTTGCCGACCATCCACGTTAGGACGTCGAAGACGCGCAGGAGTGAGATGTCGTGCCCGAGGCCGGCGCGCCCGCGGAGGGTCGCAAGGTGCGTCGCGTTCGCGCCACCGTCTGCGTTCAGCCAGTCGTGCAGTGACAGCCACAACCGGCGCTTGACGAGCGAGAGCTCGGCGTCGACGACGGAGTCGAACACGGGCACGAGGTGCGGGCGCTTGCGCGCCAGCAGCTTCGATGCGGCGGTGTCGCCGATTCCTGAGATCGCCAAGAGCTCCGAGTAGATCGCTCGCACCGGCCAGTCCGCACCGAGCGAGTCAGCAGGCAGCGACGCCAGCGAGACGTCGGTCGACACCTGCCGGAGGAGTTCGTGCAGGCGGTTGCGTCGGTGCAGCAGGATCTCCAGCGCGGCGTCTCCGCCGATGTCGACTGAGAGCATCGAGACTGCGACGAGGTCCTCGGCGGTGAACTCGTTGGCGATGGCTGGGCGGTCCCCACCGCCACCCAGCCTTTCGAAGTGGGCGCCGGAGAACTGGCCCTCGGGTCGCGGCGTGAAGTACCGCCGTAGCACGTCCGCGGCCTCATCGGTGCGGTTCGGGTCGAGGAACCAGGCCAGGCGAGCGCTCGGTGTGATCATGTGTTCTCACCGGCTGCGGCCTCGAGTGCTGCGGCGACGGCCTCAAACTCGGCGAGTGCCGCGGTGAGGTCTTCGACGATCTCGCGGGCGATGACCTCGGGGGCAGGCAGGTTGTCGAGGTCCTCCAGGGACTCGTCGCGCAGCCAGGTGATGTCGAGGTTGACCTTGTCGCGGGCGATCAGCTCGTCGTAGCCGAACGAGTGGAACCGCTCGGACTCGATGCGCTCGTCGCGCGGGCGGCTGGGGGCGTAGGAGGCGACGAAGTCGTCGAGGTGGGAGCGGGTCAGCGGATTCTGCTTGAGCGTGAAGTGCAGGTTGGTGCGCAGGTCGTAGACCCATAGCCGCTGCGTCCACGGCTGCTCGGCAGCGGGCTTCTTGTCGAAGAAAAGCACGTTCGCCTTGACGCCCTGGGCGTAGAAGATGCCGGTCGGTAGCCGCAGCATCGTGTGCAGGTCGAAGTCGCGGAGCAGGCGGCGGCGCAGGGTCTCGCCGGCGCCGCCCTCGAACAAAACGTTGTCCGGCAGGACGACCGCGGCACGGCCGTTGATGTCGAGGATCGTGGCGATGTGCTGCAGGAAGTTGAGTTGCTTATTCGACGTCGTGACTACGAAGTCCTGCCGCTCAATCTCGAGGTCTTCGCGAGCCTCGCGTCCGTCGGCGCCGACCATCGTCAGGGATGACTTGCGGCCGAACGGCGGGTTGGACAAGACGACCGACCAGCGTCGGCCGGGATCGGCGATGAGGGCGTCCTTGACCTCGATCAAGGACTCGCCGTTGGCATCTCCGATACCGTGCAGCAGCAGGTTCATGGCCGCCAGGCGGGCGGTGCCGTCGACCAACTCGACGCCGTGCGCAAACCTGTCACGCAAGTGCGCGCGCTCGGGCGGCGTCATCGACGCTGCGTCGCGCGCTGCGTACTCGTGGGCGGCGAGCAGGAACCCAGCTGTGCCGCAGGCAGGGTCGACGACCGTGTCGTGCACCGTCGGCCGAACGCAGTCGACCATCGCCCGGATGATCGGTCGCGGTGTGAAGTACTGGCCGGCACCGGACTTGATGTCCTCGGCCCCCTTGGCCAGTAGCGACTCGTAGGCATCGCCCTTGATGTCAGTTCCGGTCTGCGACCACTGCTCGGCGTCGATCAGGTCGTGGATCAGTCGCTTGAGCTTGGCCGGGTCCTGAATGCGGTTCTGCGCCTTGCGGAAGATCGTTCCGAGCGTACCGGGTTCCTTTCCCAGGCCGAGGAGGATCCGGGTGTACTCGAACTCGAGCTGCACGCCGTCGGCGTCGAGCAGCCGCTGCCACGAGAACTCGTCGGGGACGATCTGCTCCGGCTTGAGCGGTCGAGTCGCCCGCTCGTGCGCCATCTTGAGGAACAGCAGGTAGGTCAGCTGCTCGGTGTACTCGATCGTGCCGACGCCGTCGTCGCGCAGGACATTGCAGTAAGACCAGAGCTTGTCGACCAGGCGTCGAGCGTCAGCCACAGTGGGGGCCTTTCGGGTGGTACCGGTGCGAGCAAGGAGAACTACAGGGCTTCGAAGAAGTCCTCGTCGAGGCGCTTCAGCGTGAAGGCCTGCTCGTCCTGGACGCCGACGTTATTTAGGACCATGAGGTCCGCGAGCCGACGGCCGTCGACGAGGACGATGCGTTCGCGGAGATAGCGCACGTACTCGACGGCATCCCGGCTGAAGGTGCTCGTCGTGATGAAAACGCCGCGATCGGCCTGCTGGCCGTGCAGTGCGCCTACGAACGCTTGGACCGCGGGCCGCCCCACCGGAGTGTCGGCGGCGTAGCGCTTGGCCTGCATGTAGACCCTCTCGAGGCCGAGCGGGTCCTGTCGGATGATGCCGTCGATCCCGCCGTCGCCGGTGCGTCCGGTGTGCTCCACCGCGCCCGAGCGTCCGCCGTACCCGAGGGCGGTCAGGACGTGCAGCACAAGCCGTTCGAAGGCCGTCGGGTCCATGCTCAGGAGCCGAACGAGGAGTTCACCCGCGACAAGCGCCGTGTTCTGGGCGGCCGCGCGCTCGATCGCCTCTCGCGGATCGGCGGCGAGCTCGGTCTCGAGGTCAGCCGGCGGACGGGGGCCGGCTGTGCGCTCGTTCGGCGCCGATGTGCCGCGGCGTGGGCGAGAGGCCTCCCGCGACCGCCCGAGGAAGGCCCGGAACTCATCGATCTCGCTCAGGACGCGGGTGTCGATGCGGTCCGGGTTGGTCCTGAGCACCGCGCGCCCGGCATCGGTAATGCGGGCACGCCCGCGCGCCGGGCGCTCGATGAGGCCGGCCTGGGCGAGGTATGTGTTGGCCCAGCCGATTCGGCTGTTAACCAGTCGGACCTTTCCGCTCGGAAGCAACTCCGCGCGATCGTCGGCATTGAGCTCGAAGTCGTCACTGAGCGCGGCGACAATAGCGGAAACTGTCCAGGTGCGGCCATCCGACAGCAAAGCCAGGAGCGGGCGCATGAACGATTCGTAGTCCGGAACTGTCATCCGACAAACTCTTCTGCTCGATCCATGTCCGACGTGCGGCCGGTGAGACGGCCTGAGAACGCCGCGGCGAGCAGGGCGCGGCGGAGTGAATGGCTACGCGCTTTGGCGGTCCGGACCGTCGGAACCGTGGAGCTGAGTTTCGCCCAAAGCGAGTCCACGGCGCCGACCACTTGGCGCTGATGCTCAAGGGAAGGGATCGATACTTCGATATTCGCGTACTCGGATGCCTTGATGTTGCGGAGATTTGTGGACGCCTTCTGGAGGTGTTCCGTCGCCCCGGTCGCCTGAAGCGCATTAAGATAGAGATGCAAGAATCGTGGCTCAACTCGCGATGGATCGGGTCGCATCAACTGCATAAAGTTGGAGCAAATCGATCGACTCTTTAACGCGGGCACGAGTCCAACTCGACCGATCGGCGTGGTGATTCCGCCGCCGGACTTCTCAAGGAGTAGGTCGCCTTCGATTAGTTCGCGCGAAGCCAGTTGTGACTGCGTCACCGACCTCCGCGCGGCAGTCGTTGGGTCGAGGGACCCCCACGCTCTCAATTCCGTGACACGAAGCACGTCCACGTCGACATCTGCCTCTCCCGGCGCGCTGCCCCACACCCCGCCGATGTAGTTCGATAGCAGGTCGGAGAGGCGCACGGGAGCGCCCGGAGCTGGCGCATGTGCCACCCATCGCGCGGCCGCCGTCCAGCGGAGCGCATCGGCCCTCGCGAGGCTCGCGTCCAGGCCCGCTTCGGCGGTGTCGAGGCGGGAGAGGTGGTCTTCAAGGATGTCGACGATGCGTCGCTGCTCGGCGATCGGCGGGACGGGGATCGTCAGCTTTCGGAGTTGCTGCTGTGGCAGGTGCCGAATCGTCGACCCGGTAGATAGCAAGTCCAGCTGGCCGGTCTGCGCTGCGAGCGAGAGGTAGTGAACCAGGAAGCGGCCATCCAATTCGTCATGGGGCCGGACGCGGTGCAAGGCCTTCTGGTAGGCGATGTACGTGGCCCGTCCTGGCCACACAGCTGCGCGACCGATCTCCCCGCCCTCGCACACCAGCACGTCGCCCTGGCGGACCTCGAAGCGCTTGAGCTCCTCATCAGAGAGCTCCACTGTCAGCAGGTCGCTCGTGTCGATCCGTCCCCACTGAACGTTGGTGTTCCGCAGGTACTCGACGCGAGGCCGGCCGCGGTCCTTGCCCTTGTCGAGCATCTTGCCGAGCGCGGTGTCGGCGATCTCGCCAAGCGGCCGCCAGTCCCATTCGTTTGGTGCGGTCACGCGGTCAGTTCCTCGTTGAGCTGGTCGATCAGGGTCACGGCGTCGTGCCCGAGGTCGCGAACGATCCCGTCGACGCCGCCGCGTTCCGTGAAGGGTGCGGCGTCAAGGTCGTCCGTGTCGAATCCGGCGGAGGCGGCGATCACTTCCGCCATCCGGTCGAGCCACCAGCGCTGGTTGTCCGCGAACCTGACGCCGGCCTGTTCCTGCGCCAAGAGCCAGGCGGCATATCGCTCGCGGACCAGCTCGCCGTAGGGCACGAGCTGTTCGTCGGCGCGCAGGGTGTAGCGGATGAGGGAGACGAGGTCGGTAAGGCGGGCGTGATCGTTGTGCGTGACGCTGCCGGCCTCGATGGCCTCGTAAGCGGCCCACACGACATCGATGGTCCAGTTGTGCGGCGGACGGGCGATACGGTCGGCGAGCTCCTTGAGGGAGTCGAACGGGACGCGGCGAGTGCGAGCCTCGTCGAGGAGCTGGATGGCGGTGATCTCGTCGCGGTGCTCGGCGAGGTAAGCGGTCCAAGACTCGACGATGGAGCGGGCGCGGGATGTGTCGACGACGCCATGCGCGTCGAGGAGTTCGTCGACGGTGACCTCGTCGATGACGCGGTCGTGGGTCTGACGCAGCTCGAGTATGCGGGCGCGCAGTTCGGGGTTGGCGGCAAGCGGCTCAACGGCGTTCTCGATGAGGTCGGCGATCACGTCGGCTGGCGGGCGCCCGGGGGCTGCCTCCAGCGCGGCGGCCTGGCGGTCCGCGTCGACAGCGTCGACCAGGTCGCGGACGACGTCCCGCAGCGGTTGACCTGCGACGTGGTCCAGCTCGGATCGCTCGTCCGGCGTGAGCTGCAGCTCGAGCGCAGCCAGGCGTGAACCAAGCGTGGCGGCCTCTGCCTCGGTGATGGTGAGGTTCGCGGCGCGGTCCAGGAGTTGCTTGAGGCTCACGCCCTTCTCGCGGTTCAGCGGCGGCTCGACGAAGTCGTGCTCGGTGACGCCGACGGCGTCGACGATGACGAACCGTGTCTTCTCGGTGGCGTCGGGCGTGACGGCCTGGAAGTCGGCATCCGGGATGGTGCGGGCACCGCGGCCCTTCATCTGCTCGAAGTACTGCGCCGAGCGCACGTCGCGCATGAACATGACGCATTCGAGGGGCTTGACGTCGGTGCCGGTGGCGATCATGTCGACGGTCACCGCGACGCGCAATGACGCCGAGGTGCGGAAGGCCTTGAGGTGACCCTTGGGGTCTTTGGCGTTGTACGTGATCTTGGCCGCGAAGTCGTTTCCCTTGCCGAACACCTCACGCACGGTCGTAACGACCTGTTCGGCGTGGGCGTCGTCCTTGCAGAAGATCAGCGTCTTGGGGACGGTCGTGCGGCCGGGGAAGATCTCGGGCATCCGATCGCGGTACGTCTCCAGTACGAGCCGGATCTGCGAGAGCGACGTCACCGCGCGGTCGAGCTGCGGGGCGGTGTACTCCAGATCCTCGTCGAGCGCCTCGAACCGATGCGCACGAGTGCGGCGGTCAACCTTCGGGACGACGGTCCCTGCCTCGATCATCGACCCCTGCTCCGTGACCTGGGTGCGGATGCGGTAGATGTCGAAGTCGACGTTCACACCGTCGGCCACCGACTGCGGGTACGTGTACTCGGACACCAGGTTCTGGTGGAAGAACCCGAACGTCTGCTTCCCCGGCGTCGCGGTGAGGCCGACGATGTGCGCGTCGAAGTACTCCAGCACCCCACGCCACACGCCGTAGATGGAGCGGTGGGCCTCGTCGACGACGATCAGGTCGAACGTCTCCGGCGGCAACGCGCTGCTGTATCGCACAGAGACCGGGGCGTCCGGCACGTAGTCGTCCAGGCCGGGGTCGTCGACGTCCGGGACCTCCCGGCCCGACAGGGCGCGGTGGACGCGCTGAATCGTGGAGATCACCACCGAGGACGAGGCGAGCATCCCTGCCGTGGAGAGTTTGTCGACCGTGTAGAGCTCGGTGAATCGGCGTCCGTCGTCGGGGGTGCGGTAGTTCTGAAACTCGGCGAGGGTCTGGTCGGCCAGGTTGTTGCGGTCGACCAGGAACAGGACGCGACCGAACCCGCCGTGCTTGAGCAGGCGGTAGCACTGGGTGACCGCGGTGTAGGTCTTGCCCGCGCCGGTGGCCATCTGAATCAGTGACCGCGAGAAGCGCTGCTCAGCCAGAGACCGTTCGACGCCGTGGATCGCGTCGATCTGCGCGGGCCGCAGCGGCGCCTCGTCCAGCGGCGGCAGGTGGCGCACCTTCGCCCGCCACGTGGGTGCCTCGGGGCGGTCGACCGCCCCGCGGACCGTCCGGGCGAGTGTCTCGGGTCGCGGGAACGCGAAGACCCTGCGGGCTCGTGGATCGGGGTCGTAGCCGTTGGTGAAGTGCGTCTCCGAGCCGGTGGCCTCGAAGACGAACGGGAGCCGGCCGTCGATGACGACGGCTCTCTTCGCGTGCCGGTCGGGCAGCCCGGTTGCGTACATGGCGGACTGCCACTCAACCCCGGACAACGTCGTGCCTTGCGGCTTGGCCTCGATGACGCCGACGACTCGCTTGTCGACGTACAGGACGTAGTCGGCGCGCCCGTGGCCCGGGGCCATAACCATTTCCCGGACCGCGACGCCCGGCGCGAACAGGTTGAGGCTGTTCTTGTCCTGGACCGACCATCCCGCCGCGGTGAGCTGGGCGTCGATCAGGACGCGTGCACGCTGCTCGGCGGCGAGGCGCGAGGCGTCGTCGGCGGGCATGGGCCCAGCGTAGGAGCGCGGCCGCGTGGCCGGGCGTCGATTGGCGGTGTGGTGCGGGCGCAACTTCCGTATCACCTCCTTGAGTGCGCCCGTTTCGTCGGGTGTGGCACCGCCCGTTGGTTGTGTTCCTGTGTGGAGTTGTCAAAGAGCAGGAGTGAAGTCAGGCGGCCAGGGGGAGGGGCTGGAAGCCGCTCGTGGCCGCGGGCAGGTCGATGACGAGATCGCGCGTGGTCTGGATGTCGGCGAGCCGTGCTGCGCGGGCGACGTCGGTGCCGGCAATTGCTGCTGCCGCGTCGGGGCCGTGGGTGTGCCAGGTGGTCTTGATGCGCCACCGGCGAAGGGCGCTGGCTTCGATGTCGGTGTGGCCCAGTCCGACGGCGGTCAGCGCTCGCTTCAGCACACCGTCCGCGGAGGATCCGCCGGCGTATGTGTCGGCGTTCGGCTTCCGTGCCTCGTAGAGCAGCGGCCGCCCGGGACGGGCGTCGAGCAGGACGGTCTGGAGCACACGAGCGTGGAAGTCGTCGAGGGTGATGAACCGCGACTCGACTCCGTTGTTGTGGCCGTTCGCCAGGACGGCGGACGCCATGCCTTCGACGACGTCCAGCAGTGAGTCATCGGTGATCTGGGTCGTCTCGCGCAGCATGCAGCCGGCGTCCGTCATCGCGACGGTCGCGGCGGCTCGTCGCGTGCGGCCTGACGTGTTGGTCGCGCCCAGCGCGGTGTAGGTGCGCAGCAGGACGACCTCGTCGATCTCGGCGGGTCGCCCTTGCTTGCGAGGGTCGGCAGTGCGCGCCGCGATCTTGACGTTGGCGGGTAGCGCGTAGACGGCAGAAGGTTCGGCGCCGATGCTGGCGGCGGCAGCGGCGCCGATCGCCACCGCGACGTTGCGGTGCAGGTGGATCGAGGCGAGCGCCACCTCGTCCGTTGTGTCTTCGATGGCGGAGGTGGGGACGGCGATGGCCCGCAGCACGAGCGCCAAGTCCTTGAGAAGGCCGTACAGATCGGTGATGCCGTGGGCTCGGGCGACGGTCGTCAGCCTGTCCCAGGCGATCTCGAACTCGTCACGCGCGCGGTGGTCCGGCATTAGGCCCCAGCTCGTGTCGAGGTGATCGAACGCGAGGCGGGCGTCCGCGGAGCTCATGTGCAGCGTGGGTGAGAGCGCCGGAGGATTCGGCTTCTTGCCGGTCTTGCGGGTCACGGTGGGTCCCTTTCGTCGTGGTCGTTGCTGACCTCGGGGACCGTGCGCGGACCCGAATCGGCGGCAATCGGAGCAGGGGTGACAGGCGGTGGCAGGAGTAGGGATCAACCGTTGCGCAGGTGCTCGGCCCAGGTGATCGAGTTCTGGACCACGGCGGCGAGCAGGAAGTCGAGCATCTGCCCCTCCCGGGACAGCGCAGACCCACGGGTGCTGCTCTGGCCAGGGAGAGTGCCCTTGAACCAGGAGTTGTAGCCCTCGACGTCGTTGCGGGCCCGGTCGACGAACTCGAATTTCTTACCGTCGCGGCGCGAGACAGGGTGCAGCCGCGAGCCGACGGCGTCCTTGGGTGCCCGGACGATGTCCGTGCTGTCGCGGGTGTAGCGGGTCGTCTCGGGGGTCCAGGTCAGCTCGTGCCTGAAGTGCCCGCCAGCGCAGGGGATCTCGTAGGTGCTGACGCGCTGCCACCGGCGAGAGTTGACTCGCCGCGCGGAGGAGTCGACGCAGGTCAGGTGGTCGCGCTTGACGAGCTGCTCGCTGAGGTCGTCTACCTCGACGGTGAACAGAGCGCCGTCGTCCATCACGAGGTCGTGCTCACAGCTGAGTCCGTCGGTGGTGGTGTGCGTCGCGGTCAGGAACCGGTAGGCGCTGTGCACGAGGTCGTAGGCATTCCTGGAGGGGTACAGGCTGATCCCGACCGGCTGCGGTCGGCCACCGAAGTAGATGCGTTCGAGCACGGTGCGATTGGCGGCGGCGCGGGTCATCGTGGTGGTGGTCACGCCGATGGTGGCCCGTCGAAGCCGCTCGCTGAGCTGTGACTCCGTGTCGATGGCATCTAAGTCCTTGGGGCGCGAGACGGCCTCACCGAACAGCTGCACACGGTGCGCCCCCATCAGGTACGCGGTGTGCCAGCCAGTCAGCGCCCGGTCGTAGACGACGGAGTGCACACCGTCGCCGGCGACGGCCATGACACGCTCGATGAGGTCGAGGGCGGTCCATGCTTCGGCGCCCAACTCGCTGTCGACGGCCAGGACGACGCGGCCGGCGGAGGTCCGGGTGTGCATCGAGACGAAGTTGATGCCGCGTCCGGGCTTGTCGTCCGTGCCGACCTCGCGGCACGCCCGCTGTAGCTTCGGCGTCCCCGTGTTGGCCCGCGAACCGATGTAGTGCACCTTGCCGGTGATCGGATTCGCGACGGCGGTGACGTCGCTGTACGGCTTGACGATCGTGCCGTCGCCGAAGATCGCGTGTCTGACGTCGGGCTCGGCCCACTGAGGCTGGACCCCGGGGTGCAGGTTGCCGAGCGCCTGCGCCTGCCCAACGGCCGCGACACTGAACGCGCGAACGAGTGCGGTAAGCAGCGGTCGCCTCGGGTCGGTGATCTTCTTGCGCAGGTAGTTGACCCGATCGCGGTCCGGCGCGGTCGTCGGCAGTGTCTCACCATGGACCCGCTCGAACGCCGCCCGACAGCGCTGCCACAGGTCCTCGTCGCTGCTGAGCAGATTGAGCGCGGACGCCGTGGACCCCGTGATGCGGGCGCATGCCGCCACAGCGAGCAGGCACGTGTCGGAGTACGGCGAGCGGCGTCCACGCGACGACATGTCCGCCCGAGCGTCAGCCAGGACTACCGCGAGGTTGGCCAGGGCGGGGAACGCGAAGAGGTCGACGATACGGCTGCGCTCGTCGCGCGTCGGCGTGCTCCGGCTGGCCTTGGTTCGGCTGGTCGCGGCGGCGGGGGCGGGCATCGAGAGGTGCTCCTTAGTGCGGTGGATCGCCGCTTCGTGCGGCCAGATCCACCGTGCGCCGGGGAGTTGACGGGAACCGTCGGTCATCCATCGGGTTCTGACTCCGACGTTCTGCTGACGGCCTCCGACAAACCTCCGAGCGAGGGCTTCCGGAGATCCGATGAACACCGGATGTCGGCATCCGATGTTCATCGGACTCGACGCGCGTAGCCGCAGGTCGGACGGGCATGACGTTCCGGGCTGCGCGCGATCGCGTTCTGGCGCCTTCGCGTCGCCGGCGCAGCGTCCTACCGTCGGAGTCCTGGGAGGTGGTGATGTGACTGCGAAAACCTCCGAGACGACCACCGCGACCGCTCGCCCAGCGCAGGACTCGCTGTCACTCGACGAGCTGCTCGAGCGGGCGCACGCGGCGTGGGCGGCGAGTGGGGCGTTCTCCGAGCAGACGCTGCTGCGAGCGCACGAGACTGCCTACCGGTTCACCCAGCGGGTGATGCGTCAGGGCGCGATGGGCGTCGGTGACCTGACCCCGGCGCTGTGCAGCGGGTTCGTCACCGCCCCAACCGCCGAGGGGCGGCCCGCCGAGCTCACCACCCAGCACGCTCGGCGCACGGCGTTGCGCATGTACTTCCGAGCGCTCCGCGACCTCGGCCTCTACGACGGGGACCCGACCCTGGACCTCCACCTGCCGGCCCGGACGTCGACCGCGGCACGCCCGTTGACTGACGACGAGGTCACCTTGTGCCGGGTCGCGGCCCGGCTCGGCGCCGCCGGCTCGACCAGCCTGCAGCGTGCGGTGTGCTGGGCGTTGGCCGAGGCGACGGCGATCACGAGTGAGATCACCCAGGTACGTGTCGGAGACGTAGACGACGCGGCCGCGCCGCGATGGGTGCGCCTCGCGGGGACGAAGCGTGCCCGCGGCAGGCTCGGCGAGCTGACCGACTGGGGCTCCCGGGTGATGAGCCGACAGCTGGAGATGCTGCACGAGCGAGGCGCAGGCAGTCACACCCTGGTCACCTACCGCGGCGCTGGTGCCCCAGGGCAGCACGTCGCACAGGCCGCCGTCTGCAACGCGATCGGCGAGGTCCTGACGGCGGCAGACCTGGCCGCCGAACCGGACGTGCGCCCCACCTCGGTCCGCAACTGGGCCGGACGAGCCCTCTACGACGCTGGGATGCCGATCGAGCGAGTCGCGGTGCGCCTGGGCGCACGAAGCCTGGACTCGGTCGCCGAGGACATCGCCCTGCACTGGTGGCCGTGAAACACGACGGAGAACAGGGAGGTGGGCGATGAGCACGCGCACCGGCCGGCGCATCGGCACGCTCGACCGGCTCTCGGCGGTGCTGTCCTCCCCGAGCCTGTACCGGGTCGCGGCTGCGCTCGAGCAGGAGCAGGTGGTCGGCCGGCCCCCTGAGCACCCGCCCTACGTGCTGCTGCAGTTCGCCACGCTCGCGCGCCTGGCCCGCTCCGGGATCCGCGTCGAGGTGGACCTCGCCCACCCCGCGACATGGGACTTCGCGCGCCGCATCATCTCCACCGCGATCGCCACCCAAGGGCTCGACCTACCCGCACCCGGACCGCGGCCGCCCAAGTGGGACCACTGGCGCTGGTTCCGCGACCACCACCTCACCTCAGACGAAGGGCTGGCCGCACTGAGCCGGGCCTACCCGCCAGTGGCGGTCGACCTCGCGCGCTCAATCGGCCAGCTCGATCCCCGCGGCCCGGGGTCGCTCACCCATCCCGACCCCAGCCGCACGGTCTACGGCGATGGAACGATCGTGCGCCCGATCTACCAACCACCGGATGCAGTGCGCGTCGCCGGCGAAGACGGAACCTCGAGCCCTCGCTACCCGGGACCGAACGGTGAGCTGCGTGAACAGCCCGAGGGCCGCTTCGACCCCGATCTGGCCGAGCACCACGGGCACCGCGGTTCAGTGCTCGGCCACGGGTACGTCGCCTTCCACACCCGCGGCATGCACCCCTACCAGCGGGTCGTGCTGGCCGTCGAGCACATCCCAGCTCCCGGGATGGAGGCCGCCACGTCAGTGCAGCTGCTGGGCGTTGTCGCCCGCCACGCCCACGGCGGCATCCAGGCCGTCATCTACGACGGGGCGTTCCACGGCGTGCACATCGACGAGGTCATGACCCGCTACGGCTACGTCGTGATCAGCAAGATTCCCACCGGCGAAGATGTGCCCGGTGCGGTTCGTGCGGTGCGCACCCCCGGCGGACGCCTCGCCAAGAGCTACCCCCTCGGCTTCGCCACCCACACCCTGCCGACTGGGCCATGCCAGCACCCGATTGCAGCGATCGGCGGCCGCGTGGTCCAGCTCGACCTCGACGAACGCGGCGACCCCGTCGTCGTCTCCACACCGCGGCGGGGACCGGTCAAGCGGGTCCGCCGCGCCGACGGTCGCTTCCACTTCAACCTCGGCTACGACATCGCCTGCCCCTACGGCGAGTTCACCACCTGGCTGTCCCCGCACGGGCGCGACGGCGACTACGCCCGGCCGGAGAACCTGCGCGTCATCCCCGACGACGACCCCGACGCCCAACGGCTTCGCGGCCTGCGCAGCGACGCCGAAGCGTTCCACTCCAACCTCAAGCGCACCCTCATCGTCGACCGAGCGATGAGCCTGGGCTGGCGGCGAGGACTGATCGACGTCTACGCGTTCGCCCTGCTCAACAATGCCCTGGCTGAGTGGCGGGCGGTCGAGAACGCCGCCCAGCCTCACACCCGAACCTTGCGAGTCGCGCGATGAGCGGGCCGCCGCCCGACGGTCCTCGCGGGGTAGCCGTCCCGGAGGCTGACGCCGACGGGCGATGGGAAGTGACGACCGAGCGCGGGACGACCTACGCGTTCGACACCCGCGCCGACGCCGCCCCGACCGTGACGCGCTACCCCGCCCCCGGAGCGCCGACCTGCCCGGGCGACCTGCGGCCGCTGCGACTGTTGAGCCGGCAGAGCCCGCGCGCCACCCGCGGCGCTGACTACAGCATCCTGCTTGGTGACCGGATGCTCCTGGTCACCGAACCCATCGAACCGAACGCCGAGTACAGCGCCCGCATGACGTCGCCGGTGACGGCCATCGACAGGCGAGACCCGTGAGCGGCGCAGACACCACGCCCCCCAGCTCAGAGACCTGCGACGTGCTCGACCTTCGAACAGCATCGGGGCTCTGGCTCGTGCTCAGCTCGAGCCAGACCATCTACCGCCTGGACCTGGACCGGCACCTGCTGCGACGTGAACCGGGGACGGGGTCCTCACGAGACGCCTTCGATGACGCGTGGGTGCCGCTCGTACATGTCGAGGTCCTCGTCGACGGTGGCCGGACCGCAGTAACGTCCACGATCACGGTGGGGCGACGGCACCTGTACCTCACCGACCCCATGGGCGGCGGCGCGGACTACCGCTGGTGGTTGCAGCGCACGGCCGAACGCATCGCACCAGTCGCGGCGGGCGCGCCGCCCGTCGAACCCTGAGCAGTCCCATCCGCCTCGGACTTCCAGAAGTTGAGGGAGTGATGCCATGGACAGGCCCGACCGGACACCGATCCTCACAGACCGCGACCTGAGCGAGCAGCAACGCGCATGGCTGCCCGAAGACGTCGCCCACGCGTACCGCCACTGGCCCGCCGCCGCGCGCGTCGAGCTGGCAACTACCGGCATGACGTTCTGGCAGGGCAGCGCACCCGAGGACCAGGCATGGGACTGGCGCAGCGTCTCGCTCGCGGCACGCACCTACCCGACCTGCAGGGTCACGCTGTGGTCACCGTGGCTGCTCGAGGTCCGCGACCTCGAGCTCGCCGAACTCGACGAGCGCTACCCGATGATCACCATCGTCGACGTTCACGTCGTTGCCCGCTACATCGTCGAGCTGGTCTTTGACACCGGCGAGCACCGCGTCATCGACCTCGAGGACGATCTGTGGGGGCCGATGTTCGAGCCGATGCGCACGGACTACGACCAGTTCTGCGCCGTGGCAGTCGACCCGGACAGCGGCACTGTCGCCTGGCCGAACGGCGCCGACATGGCCCCCGAAGGGCTGTACGCCGACTCCCGGCCGGTTCGACCGGAATCACGCCTCAAGTAGCATGCCGAGCCGTTGGCCCGCCGAACGCGACACCTGACGGGGATGCAGGCGAACATGCAGGGCCTATCGCGTCACGAACACGAGCCGGTGGCGACGCTGCGCCAGCAAGATACTCAGGCTTGGCGGCTTCCCACTGTGGAGTGCCTGCTGTGCGAGTCGCACCACTCACGGGTCCCCGGGGGCGATGAGCTGGTTCAGCGTCGCAGCCGCCCCCAGGGCACCTCCGACACCGGCGCCGAAGCCCACGAGCAACTGAACGACGATGTGCGCGTCGTGCACCGACCAGACTGCTACGGCAGCCGCAGCCGCGCCGCATACGAGTGCCAAACCCCAGATGAGCGCGGAGCGCACGGTGAGGAGGTACGTCGCGGTCGCAGCTGAAGGCGTTGAAGGGGCAGAGGTCGAGGGGGGCCGTGTGGTCATCGTCATGCGCCTGTCCGTGAGTCGGGGACTTCCGCGGACAGGTATCCCCCCGTTTCCCGGCCCGGTCAACTACACTGGTTCCGCAGTACAACCCGCCAGGCGACGAATCATCGTTGTGAAGCGTGAAGATGTAGCCAGGCGGGTTGATCGGCTCGGTTTGATCTGGGGTAACTCGTGGGCATCCTGGCCGACTTCGACCTCACACCCGGCCCGGGGGTCTCCGAACGGGCTCTTCTGACGAAGCGACTGAACCGCCTCACCGTGCGCTCGGCGCCCGACGGGGACGGCGAAGGGTGGCTCCTATCGGCGCGGTGGGCTACTGCGAACTTCGAAAGGGTGCCCGGCTCGGAGCCCCGCGATCTCCTGATCCGGCGTGAGTTCTCGTGGCGGTCTGCCGACCCGCCGGTGTCCATCAGCGACCGCAAGCCTCCGGGCCGGGAGCACCGCCCTTCGGCGACCCGCATCCTGGACTCCCGCGGCGCCGCGCTGCGGCTCTACCTGATCATCCTCGCGGTCGCACACAAGACGCGGTGGCGCACCGCGACCCACGCCAACGAGCTGCCGTTGGCGGGTGACTTCGGTTGGGTTGACCTGGTCGCCGGGCGCCTGAAGAAGCAGGGTGCTCCGCGTATGGTCGCCAGTGACCGCGACGACCGGCTGCGCACCGTTCACGCAGCGCTGCGATCGCTGCAAGGCGCCGGCCTGGTCGAACTGCCCAACGACGGGCGGCCCAAGGGCACGTACGACGGCTTCATCCCGCTGCGAGAAGGTGGGCTTCTTCTGCCGGCCTCAGTGCGGTACACGCTGCCGACGACGAAGGACGTGCTGATATCGCTGCCCTACACGTTCATCACTAACGGGTGGGTCCATCTGCTTGAAGACAGCGAGATCGCGCTGCTGCTGATGGTGGCGTGCGGTGCCGGGTCGCTGGAAGTTCCCGGGCTCCAGCCCGGATGGGTGGCTATCCCCGCGGCCACCCGTCTGGCGCGGTACGGGCTGAGCCGTGATGCGTTCGACGCGCACCGCATGCTCAAGCGGTTCGGGCTACTCGACGTGTATGGCCTCGGACGTCACGACGAGGACTTGTCTCGCGTGCGTGAGTACGGCAAGAAGGAGCCGCAGTTGCACAGGCTGCATCTGCGTCGTGAAGGGTTCGAAGAGCCCGCGCTCGACGTTGTGCCGACCGAGGTCGCGCGGCGTCTCAGGGAGTAGTCAGGCGAGTTGTTTGACCAGCCGTGTCAGTTCTTTGCCCCCGGGTTATCTCGCCTGTGCTCAACCAGTGATCCACGCAGACTATCTGCGCTGGCGCGCTTCTGACCGGTTGGCCCGAGCCTTCTTGCGCTCGGGGGTCGACGGCGACCGGTGCCGCGCCAAGGAGTGCGCACAATCTCGGTCCACTGAGTGCAGTCGGCGGGGTCTCGCAAAGAGCCGTGGGTTCAGCCCCAGGTGGGCTTCGAGGTGAGGTGCCGGAAGTCACAGAGAGGCCGTAGGGGCATACCAGGGGCCCGCAGGTGGCGCGGCTCGCCCGGTCAGCCGGTATATCTAAGAATGTGCAATGGCAACGTCCGCTATAGGTTGCGGCCACCTCGCATTACGTCGCTCGAATGGCGCTCCGGGCGGGCGCGCCCCGGCGCGGGTTGACCGTCGTTGATTCGAAGTACCAGCGCCATCGGCCTTCGACAAACGACACATCGCGGACCGCGATCGCCCGCGGGGCCCACCTGGGTTATCCATGCGCAGCTCGCAGGAGGCGTGGCGCATATCGCTCGAGCGCATCAAGGCCAGGAAGTATGAGCCGAAGTCGAGTCCATTCGGTCGAGCCCGATGGCCAAGACGAGAAGCCTATGACCCCGCTGCCGTGTGCTACGTCTCCGCGAGCGGCACCAAGGTTGTCCAACTGGTCGAGCATGCCGGTAGCAAACAGGTCCTCACGATAGCCGATGGGCACGAGAACTCGACGCACATTGCCCGCTTTTAGGCCGTTATTGAACTCTATCAACTTTTGATGGCGCTGTATGGCTTTAGTCAAGCGGGCGGGCGCCTGTAGGCGCGACGCCACGGCGATGGCTGGAATGAACTCGGGATATCTGGCATTGGGGGCATCGCGCGGTGTGCCGAGCGGCTCGAGTGCGTAGTAAACGAGCAGGTGGTGTCCTGCGTGAGTCAGGACGCCTTCATTGGTGGCTCGATCCTGAGTCTTGTCCAGTATCATTTGTGCAAGCATGTCGATGTAATGCTGGATTTCGGCATGGGCGAGCAAGCGGAAAGCGTGCAGCCGGTCGACGTCGCTCTGATCTCGGGGAACGAATTGTGCGTCGATGCTCAACGCGGCCGCAACGTCGTGTATGCGCTGTCGCAGGATTCGCGCACGCCTCGCTCGCTTGCATGGAGTTCGAATCGGTTCGCCGAGCAGCATCTTCGTCAGTGCTGCCGAGGGGCAATTGGGAGAAACGGCGTTACGAAATTCTCGTACTGCAACTTCACGCCGAGCGCGTCGCCCAGCGCGGTTCCCCAGCGCGATAGCCGGCCGATTGTCGCGTCCTTCGTCTTCGTCGTGGCTGTTAGATATGATGAGAAGACGGGGTCATTGGTGCATAGGGTTTCAAAAGCTTCGACGACCGACTGCTTGCGTGCGACGGCCGAGTGAGCGAGCGTCTCGTCGGCCAAATACCAGGTAATGGTGTCGAACACCGCAACGTTAAATCGCGGTAGGTACTGCCCGCGCTCTGGATCGAATCGAAGGAACGCAGCATTCCCGAATATCTCGAACGTTGCGTCGATCGCTCTTTCCATTCCCAGGACAAGGTTCGTCAGGTCGGATTCGATCTCCTCATAGTGCTCATTCCCGCCCTTGAGTACTCGGTCAAGGAAGTCGCGAAGATCGCCGGAGTACTTCGAGACGTTGGTGCGAAACGCTGTGTAACGCAGAAGGGTTTCGGCGTCGCGCAACCGGAAGTCCGGCTCTGTAAGCCGTCGCGCTCGGAGGAGTGGTGCGCTTGTGCCGCTTGTCTTGTTCACAAAGTTGGTTAGCCGTCCAGGGAAGATGGCTTGGCGAAGTTCGTGAGACGCAAGCGGAACGCTCGCCTTGTTTAGGCGGGAGAAGATGAGGTGCAACAACGATGGCGTTTTCCAATTGCGAACGACAACCGTGCGGATCGGTTGCGTCGACAGAGCGCGTGCATACTTGCGCAGGTCGCCTGAGTTTTGGATTTCCGCCAATGTTGCGCCGGCGAGCTCCGTTTTGAGTATCTCAAGCCCCCTGAGTCGCAACGGGTCGTTCTTGTCGAAGAAACGCTGCAGGGCTGTGAGTCGTTGCTTTCCGTCGAGGACGTAAAATTGTCCCTCATGGCGCATGCTCTCTGCCAGCACCAGTGGCGGAATAGGTAGGCCGAGCATGAGTGATTCGATGAAAAGTCCCTGGCGTTCGTCTGTCCACGCAGTTCGGCGCTGGAAGGGGGGTGCAGTCACGAGAACCCCCTGGCTCGTTGGGTCGTCAGGGTCAGCGTCGATCTGGTCTACGACGCTCGCGACGGTCCAGTCGACGGTGTAGACGACCGAGCCTGTGACGGCATCTGGGGTTAGGGCGCCTGGATCCTCGTAGTCTCCATCCAGTTCGTCGTCCGAGTCGATGACGAGCTCTACCTGCGCGGGTGCACGATCAGACACACCGTCCTCCTCAAGGTTGGATGGAGAGTATCGACCTTGTAGACATGAGGGGTCCGATCGCGGAGCAGCTCGCGACGGCCCGGACAATGGTTGCCTGCCGTCTTCGATGCTCCTGCCCCAGGTCTCGTGGGCGTGGAGATTGGGCCGCATCAGGCCGTTCGCTTTGTGCGGGAGTGCTCCCGTGCCGGCGCCTCTCAGTGACGTCGAGCTCTCTTGGTGTCGAGCGGCAACCTCAAGATGGCACCCGGTCCTGCTCTGCCAGCCGAAGGTGTCGCATTCCTCTGGATCGGCCGGTTCGATCGTTGGCGAGTGGCGGCGCCCCTGCGAACTTGCCGGCTCTATCGAATACTTGCCTGACATCTCAGCCACTCTTCAGGGCAGCGACAACACATGCGAGGAACGACAGACCGTCCGTGCGGCGTTCGACGCAGCAATCCGGAGCCCACCCGTCGAGTGTGTCGAGGATGGTGCGAAGGACGTGAACTCGCGACTGGGCGTGCCGTCAGCGCGACGTCATCGTCTGAGCCTTGGCCCCGGGCCGCCGTCTGCGACGAGCCAGCAGATCGCTGGGCCCGGGTGTGGGCGGACCGTCCCAACCGCGGCGTTCCGTACCCTCGGTCACGCGTTCCGCACGGTCCGATCGGCTCGCACGGCCGTAGTCCGATCTCGCACATCAGAGTGATAGTTCGCACCCACCAGAGGCCCGTGGATGGGGACTATCGCTGGGAGAGACCCTCGGGACGGCTCCGACGTCGTTCGCCCGACGAGTTGGCGGCCAGCGCAGCACCCACCTGGTGGGACGAGCGCCCCGCGCCGACTCTACGGGAGCAGAGCCGCGCGCTGGTCGCTCAGCCGTCTGGAGGGCGGCGCCGTTCGGGATCACACCGCATCGTCGGGCTGATGCGACGCGCGCGAGCGCGCCGACGAGCGCAGGGCGCTAGTGCGCAGGCCGTCAGACAGGCATCCCCAGCGCGACGCGGGCGTGCGTCCTCACGATGTCGTCCGAGTCGTCGACCAGCGCCCGGCAGACCTCGATGTCGTGCTCCCAGGTGCTGACGACGTTCCACCGCACGTCAGCGGATCGGTCGAGCACCAGCTTGTCGACGACGTCACGCGGCAGTCGGGGGGAGGCTGCGACGACCTGCCTGACCTCCTTGCGTGGATCGTCGGCGAGGGTACGGAGCAGAGCGAGAGGGCAGGCGTCCGACATGGCGACGTGGAGCCGGACTCGATGGTCCGCGTCCTGGGCCAGCTCGTGCAGGAGTGCAGGCGATGAGGTGCTCAGCGCCAGCTGCTCGCGTCCTGCCCGCACGGGATGCCGCAGGAGGGAGTCGACCACCTCGGGCTGCAGGCGGTCACCGAGCTGCCCGACGGCCCAGACCAGGTCTCGGTCGCCAGTCGACAGTGCAGCCAGGTGCACCTCCTGGTCCGCCGACACGTTCTGGGCGGCCCGCCACCGGACGTGCCAGTGCGAGTCGCGGAGCAGTGCGAGCAGTGCGTCCGTCGGGCACGCGGGGTTGCCCGCGAGGCTCTCCCGGACCTGTCGGTCAGTGTCGTGCACGAACGTCCGCAGGACGCGTGGATCGGCGTCGCGCTGACTAGCCGCAGAGCGGCGGGCGGCGCGTCCAGCGTGCGTCGCCCTGGTCGCTCGGGCCTTCTCGTCATCCCTCACGTCGGTCCTTCCGTCGCGTCCGAGTCTTGCGCGCCACCGGGCTCTGCGTCGGCCATTCGGCCGGCGCAGAGCCGCCCGCACATGCGCTCGGGCCCTGCCGCGTCTACGCGTCGGTGAAGTTGCAGGTGATGACGAAGCGGATGTTCTTGTCGAACGTGTAGGTGCGGTCGCCCTCGTTGGCGTCGCCCAGCTCGCTGACGAAGTAGGTCTTGCCGGTCTTGATGACGACGAACGCCACCGGGGACGGCTTGGTGTACGTGCGCACGCCGTGGCCGACGGTCGCCTTCGTGCAGTCGTAGACGCCTTCGTACTCCCACGTCGCCGGGTCGTCGCGCGGGTCGCGTGGGCACGCCCCGGCAGGACCGGCCGAGACGAGCAGCGCGGCGCCCGCGAGCGCGGCGGCGGTGAGTGTCAGACGTGCACGAGCCATGGCGTACCCCCGGTGGACGACGGGCACCGCGCGGGTCGCGGTGTCCGGTTTGTCACGTTAGGGGCGACGGGCGGTGCTCCAGAAGGGGCGATGCGACGATTCACCCGCCGCGGGTTGTCGGTGCCGCGTGGTGCGATGACGCCGTGGCCTGGTGGAGGAAGCGTCGCGGGACCCCTGATCCGACCCCGTCCGGGCCCACGGACGGCGCGCAGACGTCCGAGCGCCCGCCCGAGCGCGTCGCGGTCCTCGGGGAGGCGCCTCACACCGAGGTGATCGGTACGACGAGCACCGGCGACGTCCTGGCGTTCCGCGCCGCCGCCGAGGACCTGCCGGTCTGGTGGCGGCAGCTGCGTGCGGAGCATTCCCGCACCGGTCTGTGGCCGGTGCTGCTCGGCCCCGACGTCGGGGACCTCTGCGCGGTGCTGCCGGGCGCGGCGCGTGACGACTACGACCCCGCGGCCGAGCTCGCGCGTGCGGAGCGCATGACGCTCGACGACCTGCGCGCTCTGCGGGTGCGACGCACAGAGCGCTACGCCCACCTGGGCGGCGACGACGCGTTCGGCGACGAGGACGACGACGACGCGGTGGCGATGGTCGAGCCCGGCGCGCTGGCCCGCCATCCCGCGACGTTCACCGTGGCGAAGGCCGACGGCCTCGTGGCGCTGGTCCCGGCAGCGCACGGGTGGCAGGTGCCCGTCCTGCTCGGGTGGGACGGCGGCGTGAACTACGACCTGGAGCCCGTGGACCACGCGGTCGTCCTGCGCGACTGGTACGAGCGGTTCGGTGCCGAGCTCGTGACGCTCGACGGCGAGCAGGTGCTGGAGCTGTGGGTGGAGCACCCTCCCGCGAGCACGACGCAGGCGCTCGCGGTGGCGCGCGAGCAGTACGAGTACTGCTACGACGTCGTCCACCAGGGCGTCGGCTCGCTGACCGACCTCGCGGGGGACCAGGTCGGGTCGAGGTCCTGGTACTTCTGGTGGGACTGAGCGTCTCGGGCGCGGCGTCGTCGCCGCCGGCGGGTGGTCAGCGGCACGGCGTCCAGAGGTGGGGGTGGGCGCCGACGCGCACGAGCGCCTCGTGGCCGCCGTTGATCGCCTGCGGCACCGTGGGGAGCGGCGCGCCGGCCGGGTCGAGCATGAGGCGGAAGCCGGTGCCAGTCTCGTAGAGGAACGGGCGCAGCGGCGGGGTGGCGCGCTCGTCGCGGATCGCGCCGACGATCGTCCCGTCCGCGTCGGCGTCGCTGACCTGCAGGTCGACCGGCGACCCGTTCGGGGTGGGCGCGGGGACGACGTCGTACCCACGGGCGGCGGTCCACGTCACGACGGCGTCGCCCCGCCCGTCGGTCCGGACGCGGTAGCCGATGACCCGACCGTCGTCGGCGAGCGCGACCGGGACTACCTGGCTGCCGTCGGCGAGCGGGGGCAGCGCGGTGACCGTGCCGGTCGGCGACCAGAGGAGCACCTGCCGGCGGAACGCGCCGGTCGCGTCGGTCCCCGCACCCGACCCGAGGATCCAGCCGGACGTGTTGACGGCGACGGCCTCGGTCGAGCTCCACACGCCCGGCGGCGGAGGGAGCACGCGTCGCTGGTCGGTCCAGACGAACGCCTCCGTGCGGCCGGGCGAGGCGACGGGGTCGCTCGCGCCCACGACGGTGTTCGCGTCGTTGACGGCGCGGACGGTGTCGTAGCGGTCGGGGGACCGGTCGACGGGCACCAGGGGCAACGGCCCCTCGACGCGCACCGCCTTGGCGATCTCGTACCGCGCGCCCTGGACCGCGGCCGTGCCCGCGACGCGCCCGCCGGGGGACACCGCGGTCAGCTCGGACCGCAGGCCGCCCTCGATGCCGCCGTACCAGCGGGTGGTGCCGGTGGTCGCCTGCCACGACATCGTGCGCAGCCGGGTGTCGTAGCCGACGACGAGCCCGTCGTCGCCGAGGTCGATCGCGAAGGGGACGGGCACCCGGGTCAGCGACCCGCAGACGGTCCCCGCCCAGCCGGTCGCCGGTGCCGTGTCCGCACGCGCGGGCGTCACCGGCGTGCCGCCGACGGCCAGACCGGCCACGACGCCGAGCGCGAGGAGC
>NZ_JAAXOY010000050.1 GCF_012396155.1 Cellulomonas septica
CGGCGCGCGAGCAGGTGAGCCGGTCGGCGAGCGGCCGATCGTGCGCGCCGCGGAGACGGGCGACCTGGAGCGGGTCCGGGCGCTGCTGGCCGAAGGCGTTCCGGCGTCGGACCGCGACCCAGGCGGGTGGACGGCCCTGCACGCCGCCGCCGTGCGCTCCCATCGGGACGTGGTCCGGCTCCTGCTGGAGTCGGGAGCGGAGGTCGACGTGGTGGACGACGACTCCTTCACGCCCCTGCTGAGCGCGGCTGGCGTCGGGGACGCCCCGACCGTGCGGCTACTCGTCGACGCTGGGGCTGACGTGGATCACGCAGACCCGGGGAACGGGTGGACCCCGGTGAGCAGGGCCGCCGAGCACGGCAACGCGGACGTCCTCGCGCTCCTGCTCGACGCGGGTGCGGACCCAGACGCCGACGACGCTGCCGTCGCCGCTGCGGAAGTCGGTTCGCTCGCCTGCGTCCAGCTGCTCCTCGACGCCGGAGCCGACCCGGGAGCGCGCGTCGACGGCGAGACCGCCGCTGACCTCGCCCGACACCACGGACACGAGGAGGTCGCCCGCCTGCTCGAGCAGGCGGGCGGCGTCGAACGGTCTGAGTCCTAGACCCCCGTGCGGGCGGTCTTGGTGTTGTGCGCCTGCGCGCGCGGGCGGACGACGAGGAGGTCGACGTTGACGTGCGGCGGGCGGGTCAGCGCCCAGGTGATGGTGTCGGCGATGTCGTCGGCGACGAGCGGCTGGTAGCCCTCGTAGACGGCGGCGGCGCGGGCCTCGTCGCCGTCGAACCGGACGAGCGAGAACTCCTCGGTCGCGACCGCGCCGGGGGCGATCTCGATGACGCGGATCGGTTCGCCGACGATCTCCCAGCGCAGCGTCGTCGCGAGCATCCGCTCGGCGTGCTTGGCGCCCGTGTACCCGGCGCCCCCCTCGTAGGCGCCGTGCGCGGCGGTGGACGTGACCACGACGACGTCACCCGACCCGCGCTCGCGCAGCAGCGGCAGGAACGCCTTCGTGACGCGGAGCGTGCCGAGGACGTTGAGGTCGTACATCGTGCGCCACTGGTCGAGGTCGGCGGTCTCGACGGGGTCGAGGCCGAGCGCACCGCCGGCGTTGTTGACCAGGGCGTCGATGCCGCCGGTCGCGGCGACGTGCGCGGCGAGCCGGGCGACGTCGTCGTCGGACGTGACGTCGGCGACGAACGCGTCCGCACCGGTCTCGGCCGCGAGCGCCTCCAGACGGTCCCCGCGACGGGCGGTCGCGACGACGTCCCAGCCCTCGGCGCGCAGGCGGCGCACGGTCGCGGCGCCGATCCCGGACGAAGCGCCCGTGACGACGGCGCGGCGCGGACGGGCGGGGGCGGTGCTCATGAGTTCTCCCTGGGGTGGTGCACGGTGGTGCGGGCGGTCGGGCTGCCGTCGCGCATCACAGCACGTCGGCGGCGACGGCGTCGAGCACGTCGCCGAGGATCTCGAGACCGTGCGTGGCCTCGTCGGGTGTGACGATGCACGGAGGCACGACGTGCACGCGGTTGTCGGCCGTGAACGGCAGCAGGCCCCGGGCCAGGGCACCGGCGCGGACCCGGCCCATCACGGACGCGTCGACGGGTTCGCGCGTCGCGCGGTCACGCACGAGCTCGACCGCCCAGAAGACGCCGAGCCCGCGGACCTCCCCCACGAGCGGGTTGCGGGCGGCGATCGCGGCCAGGCCGGGGCCGATGACGTCCCGCCCGACGGCCGCCGCGTTGTCGACGATCCCGTCGTCGGCCATCGCGTCGAGCGTCGCGACGATCGCGGCCATCGCGAGCGGGTGACCCGAGTACGTGAGGCCGCCGGGGAAGACGCGCACGTCGAACGTGCGCGCGATCGCGTCGGAGATCATGACGCCGCCCGCGGGCACGTACCCGGAGTTGACGCCCTTCGCGAAGGTGATGAGGTCGGGCACGACGTCGAAGCCGTCGAGCGCGAGCCACCGCCCGGTCCGGCCGAACCCGGCCATGACCTCGTCGAGGATCAGCACGATGCCGTACCGGTCGGCGATCTCGCGGACGCCGCGCAGGTAGCCGGGGGGCGGCACGAGCACGCCGGCGGTGCCGGGGATCGTCTCGAGCAGGATCGCGGCGACCGACGTCGGGCCCTCGGCCTGGATCACGCGCTCCAGGTGGTGCAGCGCACGCTGGGCCTCGTGCTCGGGGGTGGTCGCCCAGAACTCCGACCGGTACGGGTAGGGCCCGAAGACGTGCACATGCCCGCGGGCGTACTCGTTGGGCACGCGGCGCCAGTCGCCCGTCGCGACGACCGCCGCGCCGGTGTTGCCGTGGTACGAGCGGTAGTGCGACACGACCTTGTCGCGGCCGGTGTGCAGGCGCGCCATGCGGATCGCGTTCTCGTTCGCGTCGGCGCCGCCGTTGGTGAAGAACACCTTGGAGAAGCCCGCGGGCGCGTGCGCCAGGATCCGCTCGGCCGCCTCGCCGCGGACGAGTGCCGCCGTCGACGGCGCGATCGTGGTCAGCGTCGACGCCTGCGCGCGGATGGCCTCGACCACGCGCGGGTGCTGGTGGCCGATGTTCGTGTTGACGAGCTGGCTCGAGAAGTCGAGGTAGCGACGGCCCGACGCGTCCCACACGTGCGAGCCCGAGCCGCCGGACAGGACGAGCGGGTCGAGGGCCGCCTGCGCGGACCAGGAGTGGAAGACGTGCTCGCGGTCGAGCCGGGCGGCGGCCGCGTCGTCGGGATGGATGGTCGTGCTGGTCGGGACGCTCACGTCTCCCCCTCGGTCGGTCGTGCGGGCCGTGCGGCGCGGGCAGGGTGCGCCCGCGCCGCACGGAGGAGGTCAGTTGCCGCCCGGCTCGAGCGTGACCTCGGCCGCCTGGAAGTCGGCGCCGTCGACGTCGACGCCCTCGGCGCGCAGCTCCTCGAGCGCCTTGTCGACGTACTCGTTGGTGTACGCGTCGGCGCTCGGCTCGGCCGTGATCACCGTCGCGCCCTGGTCGTTCTTGGTGTTCAGGGCGATGTCGACGGTCCGCTCCCAGGCCGACTCGTCGATGATCCCGATGCCGCCCGGCGACGGCCAGACGAGCTTGTTGACCTCGTTGACCTGCCAGAGCTGGTGGCTCGCGCCGAGCTGCGAGCCCGCGGCCACGACGAGGTCGCGCGCCTCCTCCGGGTTGTCGCGGACCCAGATCCAGCCCTTGAGGCTCGCCTTGAGGAACTTGACCGTCGTCTCCTCGTACTCCGCGTCCGACGCGAGGCGCTCGCTGTTCGCCCAGATCGCGTCCTGGAGCATCGCGGTGCCCTCGTCGTTCCAGTCGACGACCGTGAAGTCCTCGGGCTGGTACAGCTCGCCGGTCGCGGGGTTCACGGCCTCGAGCACCTGCGCGTACTCGTTGTACGTCATGGCCTGGGCCGCGTCGATCTCGCCCGAGAGCAGCGCGTTCATGTCGAACTGCTGCTGCACGAGCGTGACGTCGGTCGCCGGGTCGAGGCCGGCCTCCGTCATGCCGGCGAAGAGCTCGAACTCGTTGCCGAAGCCCCAGTTGCCGACCTTCTTGCCGCGCAGGTCGGCCGCCGAGGAGATGCCCGAGTCGGCGAACGCGACCTGGAGCGTGCCGGACCGCTGGAAGATCTGCGCGACGTCGGTGATGCCCGCGCCCTGCTCGCGCGACGCGAGGGCCTTCGGCACCCACGCGATCGCGTAGTCGACGGACCCGTCGGCGAGCACCGACTGCGGGACGATGTCGACGCCGCCCTCGACGATCTCGACGTCGAGGCCCTCGTCCTCGTAGAAGCCCTGCTCGGCGGCGGCGATGTAGCCGGCGAACTGGGCCTGGGTGAACCACTGCAGCTGGAGCGTGACGGGGGTCAGCCCGTCGGGGTCGCCCGACGCGTCGGGCTCGGGGTCGCCGCTGCCGCTGCTGCACGCCGACAGCACGAGCGCGGTGGCGACGCCGACGGCCGTCGCGGTCCACGCGGAACGCCTGGTGGGGGTCATCTCGGGTCCTTCCTGGGGGCGGCACTGGCGGGGCGCGCTCGCCGGAGGGGGCGAGTCGCGGTCGACCGCACCTGGCGTCGTCGGCAGGCGGGACGGGTGGGCGGCGTCAGGTCCCGTCGGGGACCGCGCCGTGGCGACGCGCGACGGCGCGTTCGAGCGCCGCGGTCGCGAGGTAGAGGACGAGGCCGAGCAGGATCGCGCCGAGCACGAACGCCCACGCCCGGGCGTACGCGCTGTTGGCGGCCGCCGCGGTGATGCGCGAACCGAGACCGTTCTGCAGCCCGCCGAAGTACTCGGCGACGACGGCCGCGATGACGCCGGTCGACGACGCGATCCGCAGCCCGGTGAACAGGTACGGCAGCGCGCCCGGCACGGTGACCGTGCGCGTGACCTGCCACGACGACGCCGCGTAGGCCCGCAAGAGGTCGCGGTGCACGGGCTGCACCTGGCGCAGGCCGCGCAGCGTGTTGACGAACACCGGCGCGAAGACCACGACAGCGACGACGAGCCGGCGCGGCGTCGTGGAGGTCGTGCCGAAGAGCGTGTTGAGCGCCGGGGCGAGTGCGACGATCGGCATGACCGACAGCGCGGCGGCCGTCGGCGACATGAGGCCGTCGACGATCCGGCTGCGTGCGGCGACGATCGCCGCGAGCACCGCCGTCACCGCACCGACCACCAGCCCGACCAGCACGTTCGCCCCCGTCGCGAGCGCCGCCGACCACACGAGCGGCACGACCTGGCGGAGCTGCTCGACGATCGCCGTCGGGCTGGGCAGCAGATACGGCGGCAGGTCCGCGGCGACGACGACGACCTGCCACACGACGAGCGCGAGCACGCCGACCAGGACGGGCGCGACCCACCGGGTGACCCGGGCGGCGCTCACCGGACGTCCACCCCGCGCGTCGGGACGTCCGCACCGTGACCGCCGTGCAGCGCCTCCCGGACCGCGGTGACCGCCGCGAAGAACGCCGCGTCCTCCCGCAGGTCGTCGGTGCGCTCGTCGGCCCGCGCCAGGTCCACGGCGACGACCTGGGCGATCCGGCCCGGACGCGGCGACATGACGACGACGCGCTGCGACAGGAACACCGCCTCGGGGATCGAGTGCGTGACGAACACGACGGCCGCCCCGGACTCGGCGCACAGCCGCACGAGCTCGGTCTGCATGCGTTCACGCGTCATCTCGTCGAGCGCGCCGAACGGCTCGTCCATGAGGAGCAGGCTCGGGCTCTCCGCGAGCGACCGCGCGATCGCGACGCGCTGCTGCATGCCGCCCGAGAGCTGGTGCGGGAAGTGCCCCGCGAAGTCCGTCAGCCCGACGAGCGCGAGCAGCTCGGCGGCGCGCGCGGCGCGCTCACGTCGGCCCACACCGTGCAGCTCGAGCGGCAGCTCGACGTTCGCGGCGACGCTCCGCCACGGCAGGAGACCCGCCTGCTGGAACGCGATCCCGTAGTCCTGCGCCTCGCGGGCGACGCGCGGCGAGCGGCCGAACACCTCGAGCTCGCCCGACGTGGGCTGGTCCAGGTCCGCGATCAGCCGCAGCAGCGTCGACTTGCCGCACCCCGACGGGCCGATGAGCGAGACGAACTCGCCCGCGGCGACGCTCAGGTGGATGTCGTCGAGCGCGGTGACCGTGCCGGCCTTCGTGGTGAACACCTTCGAGACACCGCGCACGTCGACGGCCGTCGCGGGCCCGGCGTGCGCCGTGGGCGCTGCGGCCGAGGCGGCCGCTCCGGTCGCGTCGGGGGCGGTGGTGACGTCGCTCATGAGACCTCCGCGTGGCGGTAGCGGCCCAGGCCGAGCCCGAGCAGGGTGACGAGTCCGGCGGCGACCAGGCCGAGCACCGCGGCGGCGAGGATGGCCGCCCACGGCTTGGCGGGGTCGCCGCTCGCGGCCTGGGCGTAGGCGATGACGAGGCGCCCGATGCCGCCCTTGGTGCCGGTGGACACCTCGGCGACGATCGCGCCGACGACGGCGGTGGCCGCGGCGAGCCGCAGCGCGGGCAGCAGGTACGGGACGGACGCGGGCAGCCGCAGCGAGACGAGGGTCCGCCCCCACGACGCGGCCTGCGCCCGGAACAGCTCGACCTGCGCGGCGGTCGGCGACTGCAGGCCGCGCAGCATGCCGACCGCGACGGGGAAGAACGCGAGGTAGGACGCGATGAGCGCGACCGACATCCACTTCTGCCACTCGAGCGCGCCGAGGTGGATGCGCCCGCCCCAGCCGACGACGAGCGGAGCGAGAGCGACGAGCGGCACGGTCTGCGACAGCACGACCCACGGCAGCAACGCGGACTCGGCGACCCGCGAGCGCTGCATGACGACGGCGGCGAGCGCACCCCCGACGACACCGAGCACCCACCCGGCCGCGGCGACGCGCAGCGTGAACCAGCACACCTGGAGCATCGCGACGAGCACGGTCGGCGCGCCGGTCGCGGACGTCTCGGGCTCGCCGATCCGCGCGACGATCTCCCACACGTGCGGCATCGCGACGTCGTCGGTGCGCGGCAGGACGCTCGCCTCGCCGACGTGCCACCCGGTGTCGGGGACGACGACCTTGACGACCTCCCACAGCACCACGAGCAGCACGAGCGCCGCGGCGCCCCAGAGCGCCGACCGCGCGACGCGCCGGCCCGTCGTCATGCGGTCGCCACGACGGTGTCCGCGAGCGCCGGGATGACCCGCTCGCCGTAGAGCCGCATCGTCTCCTCCTTGTTGTCGTGCTGGAGGTAGGCGGCGAACTGCGTCACGCCGAGGTCGCGCAGCGCCTCGAGCTTCTCGACGTGCTCGCGCGGGCTGCCGAGCAGGCAGAACCGCTCGACGATCTCGTCGGGCACGAACGACGTGTGCGAGTTCCCGGCCCGGCCGTGCTCGTTGTAGTCGTAGCCCTCGCGCGCCTTGATGTAGTCGGTGAGGGCCTTCGGGACGGTGCTGTCGCTGCCGTAGCGCGCGACGATGTCGGCGACGTGGTTGCCGACCATGCCGCCGAACCAGCGGCACTGCTCACGCATGTGGGCGCGGGCGGCCGGGGAGTCGCCGTCGCCGACGTACGCGGGTGCGGCGACGCAGAACTGGATGGCGTCGGGGTCGCGCCCGGCGGCCTCGGCGGCGTCGCGGACGACCTTGATCGTCCACGCGGCGATGTCGGGGTCGGCGAGCTGGAGGATGAAGCCGTCGCCGACCTCGCCCGTGAGCGTGAGCGCGAGCGGCCCGTACGCGGCGACCCACACGTCGAGCGCGGAGCCCTTGGCCCACGGGAACCGGACGGTCCGGCCGTTCACCTCGACGGCCCGGTCGTTCGCGAGCTCGCGGATCACGTGGATGGACTCGCGCAGCGTCGCGAGGTTCGACGGCCGCCCGTTGAGCGTGCGGACCGCGGAGTCGCCGCGGCCGATGCCGCACACGGTCCGGTTGCCGAACATCTCGTTGAGCGTCGCGAACAGCGAGGCCGTGACGGTCCAGTCCCGCGTCGCGGGGTTGGTGACCATCGGCCCGACGATCACCTTGCGGGTCGCGGCGAGGATCGCGGAGTACACGACGAACGGCTCCTGCCACAGCAGGTGCGAGTCGAACGTCCACACGTAGTCGAAGCCGTGCGTCTCGGCCTGGCGGGCGAGCTCGACGGTCCGCCAGGCGGGCGGGTTGGTCTGCAGGACGACACCGAAGTCCACGGGCGGTCCTCCTTCCGGGGCGTGGGGCGCGGGTCAGACGAGGTACTGCGAGAGGTCGCGCTTGAGGTAGCGCCCGTGGCCGGCCCGTCCGTGGTACCCCGCGTCGTCGACGACGACCGTCCCGCGGGACAGGACGACGTCGACGTGCCCGTCGACCTCGAAGCCCTCCCACGCGGAGTGGTCCATGTTCATGTGGTGGGTCCGGCCCTCGCCGACGCCGATGGAGGTGTGCCCCGCGGGGTCGTACACGACGACGTCCGCGTCGGCCCCGGGCGCGATGACACCCTTGCGGCCGTACAGCCCGAACATCCGCGCGGGCGTCGTCGACGTGAGCTCGACCCACCGCTCGAGCGTGATCTCGCCCGTGACGACGCCCTGGTACATGAGGTCCATGCGGTGCTCGACGGACCCGATGCCGTTGGGGATCGCCCGGAAGTCGCTCAGCCCGAGCTCCTTCTGGCCCTTCATGCAGAACGGGCAGTGGTCGGTCGACACCATCTGCAGGTCGTTGGTGCGCAGCGCCTGCCACATGTGGTCCTGGTGCCCCTCGGCCCGCGAGCGCAGCGGCGTCGAGCAGACCCACTTCGCGCCCTCGAACCCGGGCGCCCCGAGCTGCTCCTCGAGCGACAGGTACAGGTACTGCGGGCACGTCTCGCCGAACACGTTCTTGCCGTTGTCGCGGGCCCACGCGAGCTGCTGGACGGCCTGCTTGGCGCTCACGTGCACGACGTAGAGCGGCGCGTTCGTGAGGTCGGCGAGCATGATCGCGCGGTGCGTCGCCTCCTCCTCGAGCTGCCAGGCGCGGGCGATCCCGTGGAAGTACGGGTCGGTCTTGCCCCGCTCGACGAGCTGCGCCGCGAGGACGTCGATCGCGGGCCCGTTCTCGGCGTGCATCATCGTGAGCAGGCCGAGGTCGGCGGCCTTCTGCATGGCCCGCACGATCTGCGCGTCGTCGGCGTAGAACACACCGGGGTACGCCATGAAGAGCTTGTAGCTCGTGACGCCCTCCGCGACGAGGCCCTCCATGGCCTTGAGGCTGTCGTCGTCGACGCCGCCCACGATCTGGTGGAACGCGTAGTCGACGGCGCACTGCCCGGCCGCCTTGTCGTGCCACGCCGCGAGCCCGTCCATGACCCGCTCCCCCGCGCGCTGCACCGCGAAGTCCACGATCGTCGTCGTGCCGCCCCACGCCGCGGCGCGGGTGCCCGTCTCGAAGGTGTCCGATGCCGCGGTGCCGCCGAACGGCAGCTCCATGTGCGTGTGCGCGTCGACGCCGCCCGGGATGACGTACTTGCCGGTCGCGTCGATGACGCGGTCGACGTGCGCCGCCAGGTCGAAGCCGAGCAGCGTCGAGCCGGGCGCGAGCACCGCGGCGATCGTCTCGCCGTCGACGAGCACGTCGGCCGGGGTGCGGCCCGTCGCGCT
The DNA here is from genome assembly GCF_012396155.1 of Cellulomonas septica. Lineage (GTDB taxonomy): Bacteria > Actinomycetota > Actinomycetes > Actinomycetales > Cellulomonadaceae > Cellulomonas > Cellulomonas septica. The sequence continues at coordinate 9,075 of NZ_JAAXOY010000050.1, forward strand.
CACGACGGTCCCGCCGGTGATCAGGGTCTTCACTGGTGTCCTTCCGCTCGCGGGCGCAGGTCAGGGGGCGACGATCGCGCCGTAGGCGTCGGGCCGGCGGTCGCGGAAGAACTGCCAGCGCTCGCGGACCTGGCGGATCTGGTCGAGGTCGAGGTCGCGGATCAGCAGCTGGTCCTCGGTGCTCGAGCCGACCTCGCCGACGTAGTTGCCGTCCGGCCCGACCGCGTACGACGAGCCGTAGAACGCGACGGCCTCGTCGCCGTACTCGTTGTCCTCGAGCCCGACGCGGTTGTTCGCGACGACGAAGTAGCCGTTCGCGACCGCGGCCGCGGGCTGCTCGATCTCCCAGAGCTTGTTGGAGATGCCGGGCGCGGTCGCGTTCGGGTTGAAGACGATCTCGGCGCCGTTCAGCGCGAGCACGCGCCAGCCCTCCGGGAAGTGCCGGTCGTAGCAGATGTTGACGCCGATCTTCCCGACGGCCGTCTCGAACACGGGGTACCCGAGGTTGCCGGGGCGGAAGTAGAACTTCTCCCAGAACTTCGGCAGGTGCGGGATGTGGTGCTTGCGGTACTTGCCGAGGTAGGAGCCGTCCGCGTCGATCACCGCGGCCGTGTTGTAGAGCACGCCCGGCTGGTCCTCCTCGTAGACCGGCAGCACGATCACGATGCCGAGCTCGGCCGCGAGCGCCGCGAACCGCTCGGTCGTCGGTCCGGGGACGGACTCCGCGTAGTCGTAGTAGGCGGTGTCCTGCGTGATGCCGAAGTACGGCCCGTAGAACAACTCCTGGAAGCAGATCACCTGCGCCCCGGCCGACGCGGCCTCGCGCGTCCACGCCTCGTGCAGCGCGATCATCGACTCCTTGTCGCCGGTCCAGGTGGCCTGGGTGAATGCGACGCGTACGACGGTCATGGGTCCTCCGGTCCTCGGTCGGCCGGCGGCGGGTCCCGGCCGCGGTGCCGCGGTCCCACGTCGTGCGACGGGTCCTGCCTGCCGGGCCGGGCCCCGTCGCCTGGAATGTGACTGTCGGCGTTGAACATTTCTGCGGGGTTACCCCTCGTTTCCGCCGCGCGAACAACGACGGGCCGCGTGTAAACACCTGCGACCGGCGTCCGGTTCGTCCCAGGCTTCGCCCGAGGCGTGTCCCGTGCGCGGGCATGCTGCCGCCATGGACCTGGCCACCCACGTCGACGACCGGTCGCCGCGCGGCATCGCGGCCGCGGTGGCGCGGCTCGTGCACGGCGGCGAGCTCGTCCCCGGCGACCGGCTGCCGACCGTGCGGG
>NZ_JAAXOY010000500.1 GCF_012396155.1 Cellulomonas septica
CTGACGTAGATCGTGAGCGCGGCCGTGTCGTGCGGGGCGCGCGCCAGGTCGGCGAGCAGCTCCCGGTCGCCGGGCGCGGGCGTGCCGTGCACGTACGCGCGCTCGACGGCGGGCAGCCGGTCGTCGCCCGGGTGCTCGACGTCGACGTGGTCGGCGAGGAAGCGCCGCAGCGCGTCCGCACGGTTCTCCGATGCCACCCACACGTAGACGTCGACGACGGGAGCCATGGCGGGCAGCGTAGACGCGCGGCTCAGGCGGCGAGGTGGAACGTCGTCGCGAAGCGGGAGAGCAGGTCGCCGGGGCCGTGCAGCACCTCGACGACCCCCGTCGCGATCGCGCGGTCGGGGGAGAGGTCGCCCGAGATGACGCGGTGCAGGTCAGGGCCGGCCGCGAAGGACAGGTCCACCGGGCCGTCGCCGCGGGTCACGGCGAGCGACGGCCCGTCGACGCGGACGAGCAGCCCGGCATCGCCCACGTGCGCCGCGTAGGCGGTCGCCGGCAGCGTCGCCGCGACGTCGGGGCGGAACGCGGTGCGCAGCGTCATCGTCAGGGCGTCGGGCGTGACGACCTGCTCGTCGCGGGGGTCGCCCATCGCCTTAAAACCCCACGCCCCGAGCGCGAGCACGACGGGTTCGAGCTCGCGGCCGTAGGGCGTCAGCTCGTAGACGATGACGCGCGACCGGGGTGCGCGCCGGATGATGCCCGCCGCCTGGAGCTCCTTGAGCCGCGCCGCCAGGACGTTCGTCGGGATGCGGGGGAGCCCGGCGGCGAGCTCGCCGTAGCGGCGAGGCCCGACGAGCAGGTCGCGGACGACGAGCAGCGCCCATCGTTCGCCGACCAGCTCGAGGGCGCGCGTGATCCCGCAGTACTGCCCGTAGTCGCGTGCGGCCATCGGCCTCAGGCCTGCTGGCTCGCGAACGCCTCGGGGCCCTGCTCGGCGGCGGCCGGGTCCATCCAGCCGAACTCGAGGACGTTGCCGTCGGGGTCGGTGAGGCCGCGCTGGTACATGAAGCCGTAGTCGGACGCGGGGCGCGGCTCGGTGCCGCCCGCGGCGAGGCCCGCGGCTGCGGCGGCGTCGACCGCGTCGCGGCTGTCGAGGAAGACCGCGGTGGACACCGACGGACTCACGGCGGGGTCGCCGAGCGGCAGGTCCGTGAACGTCTGGAAGTACTCCCGCGTGAGCAGCATGAACGCGCTGTGGTCCTCCTCGACCACGACGCAGGCCGCGTTGTGGTCGGTGAACATCGGGTTGATGGTGAAGCCAAGCGCCGTGTAGAAGCTCTTCGCGCGCTCCAGGTCGGTCACCGGCAGGTTGACGAACATCGCGGTCATGGCGCTCTCCTCAGCGGCGGTGCGAGCGGTGCGGACGCCACCCACACTTGCAAAAAACAAGTGGAGGGTCAAGGGGTTCGTCTGGCCGCCCGCCCCGCCGCGCTCAGCAGCATGCGGCTGCGCATCGACCCGTCGTCGCCCGGCAGGCGCACGGAGCGCACCGGGGCCTCGGGCGGCCGCCACGGCGGACCGGGCTCCGGCAGCACGTCGACGAACAGCCACCGGCCCTCGACCGCGGGCGGGGCGAGCCGGACGGTCGTCCGCCGAGGCTGCTCCGGCGGTGCCGGCGAGGCCCGACACCCGCGGAAGGGCCCACGAGCACGGTCGTGACGCACACCTCATGACCTCGCCACGAGGTCACGACGTCGGCGTCGCCGGTGTGACCGACGCAGCAGTGCCGGGCGTTCATGGCGCCGCGGGCGCACGCCGATGGGACCCCTCGTGCGTCGTCCCGCCCTGCCCCCGCCCCGCCTGCCGGTCGCCCTCCGCGCGCTCGCGCTGCCGAACTACCGGCGCTGGGCGCTCGCGGACCTCGTTTCGAACACCGGGTCGTGGATGTCGACGGCCGCGCTCGGCTGGCTCGTCTTCGACGTGACCGGCTCGGCCGCCGCGCTCGGCGCCGTGGTCGCGGTCAAGCAGGTGCCCTCGATCGCGTTCGGCCTGCTCGGCGGGGCGCTCGCGGACCGGCTCGACGCGCGCCGCGTCCTGCCCTGGACGCAGGGGACGCACGCCGTGCTGGCCGCGCTGCTCGCGGTCCTCGTGCACGGCGGCGACGCGCACCTGTGGCACCTGTACGCGTTCGCCGCGCTCACCGGGACCATCGGCGTGCTCGACGGGCCGTCGTTCGGGCGGCTGCTCGGGCAGGTCCTCGGGCGCGAGCACCTGTCGAACGGCATCGCGCTCGGCTCGATCACGCACTCGACGGGCTGGGTGCTCGGCCTGGCCGCCGGGTCGGTCGTGCTCGCCGGGCCGGGGGCGTCGGCCGTCTTCGCGATCGACGCGGTGTCGTTCGTGTGCGTGACGCTCACGGTCCTGCGGCTGCACCCGGACCTGCTGCACCCGATGGAGCGGGCCGTGCGCGGCGCAGACCGGGTGCGCGACGGGATCCGGCACGTGCTCGGCAGCCGGCAGCTCGTCGTCGTGCTCGCCGCCGGGATCGTCACGGGTGCCGTCGGGCGGCACTTCCAGGTGACGATGGCGGCGATGGCCGAGGGCGTCTTCGACGGCGGGCCCGGTCTCTACGGGCGCCTGTTCACGTGCTTCTCGGTCGGTGCGCTGCTCGGTGCGGCCGTCGCGGCCCGGCTGCGCGCGATGCGGCTGCCCGTGCTGCTCGGGTCGGCCGGGGCGGCCGCGGTCGTGCAGGC
>NZ_JAAXOY010000501.1 GCF_012396155.1 Cellulomonas septica
CGACGCCGCGCGTGAGCCCGCGCACGACGCGCGCGAGCCCAAGCCGCACCGGCACAAGCAGCGGGTCGCCGTGATCATCCCGGCGAAGGACGAGTCCCGGCGCATCGCCGCGACCGTCCGCTCCGCGCGCGCCATCCCGCACGTCGACCTCGTGCTCGTCGTCGACGACGGCTCCGAGGACAACACGCAGCACGTCGCGCGCGAGGCCGGCGCGGTCGTCGTGCGGCACTCGCACAACCGCGGCAAGGCCGCCGCGATGGAGACCGGCGCCGCCGTCGTCGCCATGCGCGACGCGCCCGACCGTCTGCCGCGCGTCCTGCTGTTCATCGACGGTGACCTGGGCGAGACCGCCGTCAACACCGCGCCGCTCGTGCCGCCCGTCGTCGAGGGGCACGCCGACCTGTCGATCGCGCTGCTGCCGCCGCAGCCCGGCGCGGGAGGTCGCGGCATCGTCGTGGGTGCCGCGCGGCGCGCCATCGCGTCGATGACGGGGTGGACGCCCACGCAGCCACTGTCGGGCATGCGCTGCCTCACGCGGGAGGCGTTCGAGGCCGCGACCCCGCTCGCGCGCGGGTGGGGCGTCGAGACGGGCATGACGATCGACCTGCTGCGTCAGGGGTTCCGCGTGATCGAGGTGCCGTGCGAGCTGCGGCACCGGCCGTCCGGGTCGGACCTCAAGGGTCAGCTGCACCGGGCGGCGCAGTACCGCGACGTGCAGCTCGCGGTCAGCGCGCGCCGGGTGCGGGGGGCGGCGGCGTCGGTGAAGCAGACGGTCGCACCGCGTCAGCGTCCGCCGCAGACGCACCGCTGACCTCGTCGGTCGCCACCGCCGCGGACGCACCTCTGGGGTCGACCGGCGCGTCCTGCACGGACCCACCGTCGGCTGCGTCCGTCGCGCCTGCCGTCCCGGCCTGCGCGGCCATGCCCGCCGGAGGTCGGTCGTCGACGGCCACGGCCGTGGGCTCGGGGTTCTCCAGGCGCCACTGCGCCGCTGCCGCGACGAGGCAGGGGACCGCGACCGCGATGCCCGTCGCGGGGACGACGATGCCGGAGTCGTTGATGAGGAACCCGACGCCGAGGCCGGCGCCGATCGCGAGCACCGCGGGCCGCAGGAGCGGGACGGCGGCCTGGAGCCCGGCGAGCGGGCTGCGCGGACCCATGAGGGCACCGCGCCGCGGCCGGTCGCCGGCCAGGACGATCCACGTGAGCGCGATGCCGAACACCGCGAGCACGAGGTAGCGCCAGTTGGTGAGCACGCGCAGGTTGACGGACAGCTTGCGGTAGACGACGTCCCACAGGCCGCCGTCGAGGACCGTCGCGAAGAACCGTCCGAGGTGCGTGCGGTCGGCGGGCGGCCGCATCCAGTCGAGCACCGCGAACCCGCCGACGACGAGGGCGCCGACGGCGAGGATGAGCGCGAGCGTCTTCCACTGCACCCGACGACCGCTGACGACGATGCCGAGCAGCGCGAACGCGAGGATGAGCGCGGGCGGGCCGCCGAAGTCGGAGCCGAGGCCGGGTGCGCCGTCGACGACGACGAGCAGGAGCCCGAGGGCCGCGACCAGGACGGTCGCGAGGACGCGTCGGCCGCGGCGCACGAGCGGGTCGGCGATCGCGACGGCCACGAGCAGGCCCGCGGCCGTGAGCAGCGCGAACGCCTGGTTGCTCATGCCGTAGAACCGGGCCGCGAGCAGCCGGTGCGCGCCCATCGGGGTGTCGATGACGAGGTGCGAGCCCGTGCACGCGTCGACGACGAGCACGCCGACGGTCACGGCGGCGACGAACCCGGCGGGGCCGAGGACCGAGCGCCGCCACGGCCCGACGAGCGCGAGCGCGGTGATGAGCGCGATCCAGGCGAGGACGGTCCACCAGAACGCCATGCGCGGGTCGGCGGCGCGCCACCACGGGACCAGGCCGGTGAGGAACGCCGTGATGGGCGCGGCGGCGAGCGCGAGCGACGCGATCTTCAGCGCGTGCAGCGCCGGGCGCAGCGGGCGTCGGTCGGAGCGGCCCTTGCGCGTGAGGATGATCGCGGCGGCGACGAAGAGCACGGCCTGCGCGAGCACCATGCGCGTCGAGAACCCGCCGCTGACGCGCGTGACCCACTGCGCCTGCTGCTGCACGTCGAGCAGCATCGCCATCCGCGCGGATGCCGTGGCCGGGCCCGCGGTCGGCAGGATCGTGGCGCCTGCGAGCGCCGGCGCGTCGTCGTCGAGGTCGAGGGCTGCGAGCAGCGTGGGCGTGACGTCGACCGTCTGGACCAGCCCGGGCTGCCGCGTCGCGCCCGACGTGAGCAGGTTGCGCGCGTACTCGGCGCCGTTCGGTGCGGTGCCGAGCGCCGCGGCGAGCTGGAGGGTCGCGCGGCTCGAGTCGGCGAGCGACACGACGAGGACCGTCGCCCCCGTGCGCTCGGTGGCGCGCAGGACCGCGCCGATGCGGTCGTCGAGCGTCTGCGCCTGGGCCGAGCGCGTGGGCTCGACGATCGCGCCCGGCGTCGGAAGCTCGGGGTCGGTCGGGTCCGCGATGCCGGGGATCTCGTCGCCGAGCTCCTCCTCGGGCGTCGTCGACGACCCGCGTGGCGCGGTCGCGTAGCCGGGGTCGCGCAGCACGCCCGCGTCGACGACCACGAGCTGCGAGGTCGCGAGCGCGTCACGGAC
>NZ_JAAXOY010000502.1 GCF_012396155.1 Cellulomonas septica
GGGCTCGGGGTCGTCGCCGCGGCGGCCCTCGGCAGCGTGCCGCTGCTGCTCGGCGCGTTCCTCCTCTACGGCGCCGGCACGGCGACGAACCTCCAGGCCCGGTACGCGGGGACCGACCTCGCGCTCCCCGACCGCCGCGGGACGGCCGTCTCGTTCGCGATGGTCTCGACCACGCTCGGCGCGGTCGCCGGTCCGAACCTCGTCGCCCCGCTCGGCGACCTCGCGACCGGCCTGGGCCTGCCCGCGCTCGCCGGCCCGTTCCTCCTCGCAGGCGCCGCGTTCCTCGCGGCGGGCGTCGTCCTGCTCGTCCTGCTGCGTCCCGACCCCTACCTGGTCGCGCAGCGCCTCGACGCGGCGGCCACGCCGTCGACCGACGACGTCCCGGGACCCGTCGTCGCGCCGCCCGGGCGCGGTGTCGCGGTCGGCGCGACCGTCATGGTGCTCACGCAGGTCGCCATGGTCGCGATCATGACGATGACGCCCGTGCACATGCGCACCCACCACCACGACCTGACCGCGGTGGGCCTCGTCATCGGCATCCACGTCGGTGCGATGTTCCTGCCGTCCCTCGTCACCGGCCCGCTCGTCGACCGCGTCGGCCGCATCCCCATGGCGATCGCGTCCGCCGTGACGCTGCTGCTCGCAGGCGTCACCGCCGCGCTCGCCCCCGCCGACTCGATGCCGCTGCTCGTCGTCGCGCTCGCGCTGCTCGGCCTCGGCTGGAACTTCGGGCTCATCGCCGGCACGGCCCTGGTCGTCGACGCGACCGTCCCCGCGAACCGCGCCCGCACGCAGGGCTCGCTCGACGTCCTCATCGCCCTGGGCGGTGCGGGCGGCGGCGCGATGTCCGGCGTCGTCATGGCCGCCACGAGCTACGCGACGCTCTCGCTGATCGGGGGTGTGCTGTCGCTCCTGCTCCTGCCCGTGCTGCTGTGGACGCGACGCCCGGTGCCCGCACGCGTCTGAGGAAGCCGCGCGCCGGTGACGTCGCGCCGTTCGGGGGTCGGCCGGGCGAGCTCGGGCCTACGCTCCGCTCATGACCGACCACGACCGCGGCACCTCACCGATCCCCGGCGAGGACCGTCTCACCCTCGTCGTGATGGCCGTGATGACGGGGATCGCCGCCGTGTGGACCGTCGTCGGGCTGGTCGTCGCGCTCGCGGCGTCGGCCGGGTGGGCCGTCTTCTGGGTCGGCTTCCTGGTCCTCGTGATCGCGCTGCTCGGGCTCGGCTGGGCGGTGGTCACGCGTCGCGAGTACCTGCGGAAAGTCCGCAACGGCGACGTGATCGTGCGCGAGCCGTGGTCGGGCGCTGACCTGCTCCCGCCCGGCTGACCGCGCGGCACCTTCGGGCACCTCCCGCCCCGCCCTCCCGCCCCGAGCGCACGCACCCGGCGGGGAGCGGTGCCTACACTGACCGCGCCGTCGGCCGGTGGCCGCGGACTCCCCCCGAGCCCCGAGGAGCAGCCATGCGCGCGACCGTCATCCACGGCGAGCGGGACGTCCGCGTCGAGGACGTCGCGGACCCGGTCCTGCGCGAAGGCGGCAGCGGGCGCGACGCGGTCGTGCGGGTCGTCGCGGCGTGCGTGTGCGGGTCGGACCTGTGGACGTACCGCGGCGTGCAACCCGTACGGTCCCCCAAGCGCATCGGGCACGAGTTCATCGGGGTCGTCGAGCAGGTCGGCGACGTGGTCGAGCACGTCGCGGTCGGCGACGCCGTCATCGCGCCCTTCTACGTGTGCGACGGTACGTGCGTGAACTGCCGCAACGGCGTGAGCACGTCGTGCTTGCACGGCGGCTGGTGGGGCTCGAAGGACCGCGAGGGCGGCTTCGCCGACGGCGGCCAGGGCGAGCGCGTCCGGGTGCCGCTGGCCGACGGGACGCTCGTCGTCGTGCCGGGCGTCGACCTGGAGAGCGAGCCGGGCCGCGCGCTCGTCCCGCACCTGCTCACCTTGTCCGACGTCATGGGCACCGGTCACCACGCGGCCGTCTCGGGCGGTGTCGGCCCGGGCTCGACGGTCGCGGTGGTCGGGGACGGCGCGGTCGGCCTGTGCGCGGTCGCGGCCGCCCGCCGGCTCGGGGCGTCGCGGGTCGTCGCGATGTCCCGGCACCCGCAGCGGCAGGAGCTCGCGCGCGAGCTCGGTGCGACCGACGTCGTCCCGGAGCGGGGCGACGAGGGTGTCGCGCGGCTCAAGGAGCTCTTCGACGGCGTCGGCCCCGACGTCGTGCTCGAGTGCGTCGGGACGGCCGAGTCGATGGACCAGGCGCTGCGGTCGGCGCGGCCCGGCGGCCAGGTCGGCTTCGTCGGGGTCCCGGCCGGCGGTCCGGAGCTGCCGGTGCGGACGATGTTCGACACCAACGTCGGCGTGCGGGGCGGCGTCGCACCCGTGCGCGGCTACATCGAGGAGCTGCTGCCCGAGGTGCTCGACGGCCGCCTGCAGCCGGGCGTCGTGTTCGACCTCGAGCTCCCGCTCGAGGAGGTCGCCGAGGCGTACGCCGCGATGGACGAGCGGCGCGCGACCAAGGTGCTGCTGCGCCCCTGACGCCCGGCACGGACGCGCCCCCGTCCGGCGCACCGCAGCCCCTACCGTGTCCGCCGTGACCCGACTGCTGCCGCACGCCGCCGCCCTCTGCCTGCCCGCCCTGCTGCTCGCGGGGTGCTCGGGGGGCACCGGCGGACGCGGAGCCCGCGAC
>NZ_JAAXOY010000503.1 GCF_012396155.1 Cellulomonas septica
CGGCGGGCTCGACATGGCGCTGTTCCGCGTCGCCGGCAACCCCGGCAACACCTACGGCTGGTCGGAGTTCGGCACCGCGAACCCCGCGGTCGGCGACATGCTCGCGATCATCTGCCACCCCGTCGGCGCACCGAAGCGCATCGAGGCGGGACCGGCCACGCAGGTCACCGCGAACACCATCCGGTACGCCGACATCGACACCCTCGGCGGCCCGTGACGCGAAGCGCTGGCTCGGCGGTGCGATCGCCGCGGGGGAGGCGCTGCGGGTCGGCTCGGGCCACGGGCCCGTCGACCACTTCCACCACGTGCCGGGGCTCGGCCTGCCGTCCTTCACCGACGAGGTCGCGGGCGCGCTCGCGGCGGCCTGCGCCGCGTCCCTCGAGCAGCCGCTCGTGCGCGGTCTCGCGGACGGCTCGCTGCCGTTCGAGGCGTTCGCCGAGCAGCTGCACCAGGACGCGCTCTACCTGACGGCGTACTCGCGCGTGCTCGCACGGGCGTCCGCGCTCGCCCCGACGGCGGACGCGCAGGAGTTCTTCGCCCGTGGCGCGCACTCGTGCCTCGCGGTCGAGCGCAGCCTGCACGAGACCTACCTGGCGCGGGCCGCGGTGCGCCCGACGACACCACCGTCCGCGGTCACGCGGGCCTACGTCGACCACCTCGCGGCCGTCGCGGCGCACGGCTCGTACGCGGAGGTCGTCGCCGCCGTCCTGCCCTGCTACTGGGTGTACGCGGAGGTGGGGGTCGCGCTCCTCGCCGAGGCGGACGCGGTCCCGGGCCACCCGTACCGCGACTGGGTCGCGACGTACGGGAGTGCGCCGTTCACGGACCACGCGGCGCACGCGTGCCGGCTGGCCGACGCCGCCGTGCAGCACGCGGACCCGGTGACGCGCGAGCGCATGGTCGCCGCGTTCGACGCGTCGTGCCGCCACGAGGTGGCGTTCTTCGGTCAGGTCGCGGTCGTCGCGGCGGACCCCGGACGGCCGGTCGCCGCCCTCGCGGCCCGCTGACGCAGGTGCGCGGCCCGGGACACGTCGCCCGGGCCGCGCGACCCGCGTCAGAGGTACTGGTGGTACGCGGGCAGGTCGAGGATGCCGTTGCCCGACAGGCCGATGACGATCGTCTCCGCGTCGGTCGCGGCCCGGGCGTGCGCGAGGGCCCCGGCGACGGCGTGCGTCGACTCGGGTGCGGGGATGATCCCCTCGGCGCGCGCGAACTCGACGCCCGCGGCGAACGCGTCCTCCTGCTCGACGGCGATCGCGGACAGCAGCCCGAGCTCGTAGGCGTGCGACACCATCGGCGCCATGCCGTGGTAGCGCAGGCCACCCGCGTGGATGGGCGGCGGCACGAAGTCCTTGCCGAGCGTGTGCATCTTGAGCAGCGGCGTGAGCCCGGCGACGTCGCCGAAGTCGTACCGGTACTCGCCCTGCGTCATCGACGGGCACGCGGCGGGCTCGCACGCGACGACGCGGGTGGTCGCGCCGTCGCGCAGGTTGCGGCCGAGGAACGGGAACGCGAGCCCGCCGAGGTTCGACCCGCCGCCCGCGCAGCCGAACACGACGTCGGCAATCTCGCCGATCTCGTCGAGCTGCGCGAGGGCCTCCTGGCCGATGACGGACTGGTGCAGCAGCACGTGGTTGAGCACGGATCCGAGCGCGTAGTGCGCGGCGGGGTTCGTCGCGGCGGCCTCGACGGCCTCGCTGATCGCCATGCCGAGCGACCCGGTGGTGTCGGGGTCGGCGGCGAGCATCGCCCGACCGGCCTCGGTGAGGTCGGACGGCGACGGGTGGCACACGCCGCCGTACGTCTCCATCTGCATGCGGCGGTAAGGCTTCGCGTCGTACGACGCGCGCACCTGCCACACCTCGCACTCGAGCCCCAGCAGGGAGCACGCCATCGACAGCGACGCGCCCCACTGGCCCGCACCGGTCTCGGTCGTGAGCTTCGTGATGCCCTCGACCGCGTTGTAGTACGCCTGCGCGACGGCCGTGTTCGGCTTGTGCGACCCGACCGGGCTCACGCCCTCGTACTTGTAGTAGATCCGTGCGGGCGTGCCGAGCGCACGCTCCAGCCGGACCGCCCGCACCAGCGGCGACGGCCGCCACAGCGCGTACAGCTCACGCACGGTCTGCGGGATCTCGACCCAGCGCTCGGTCGTCACCTCCTGCGCGATGAGCGCCATCGGGAACAGCGGGGCGAGGTCGTCGGGCGTGAGCGGCTCGCGCGTGCCCGGGTGCAGCGCGGGCGGGCACGGCTCGGGCAGGTCGGCCGCGAGGTTGTACCAGTGGGTCGGCACGGACGAGGGGACGACGACCCCGAGCGGGTCGGTCCGAGGGGCGGGGCGCACCTCGTCGGGCGTGGTGGTCATGGCGCGACCCTAGGCCGGACGACGGCGCCCCGGGAGGGGATCGGTGGTCAGATCGCGCAGGAGTCGTCGGTGCACGCGGCCGCGTCCGGGTCGCCCAGCACCGTCAGCGGGTTCGCCTCGCGCCACGCGGCCTCGAGCAGCTGCGTGAAGACCGCCGCGGGCTGCGCGCCGGACACGGCGATGCGTCGGTCCACGACGAAGAACGGCACGCCGGTGACGCCGATCAGGCGCGCCTGCGCCTCGTCCGCCCGCACGGCGTCGGCGGCGCGGTCGCCGTCGAGCACGTCCCGCACGTCGTCGTCGGACAGCCCGGCGGCGCCGAAG
>NZ_JAAXOY010000504.1 GCF_012396155.1 Cellulomonas septica
GGCCCTCGGGCCGTGGTCAGCGGGTCGGGACGGGCTCCTGCCGGGCGGCGTCGGGGCCCTCCACCGCGTGGCGGGCGTGCGTCGGCTCGGGTCGACGCGAGAGGGCGCTCGGCCACCACATGCGCGGGCCGAGGTCGAGGTTGAGCGCGGTGACGAGGATCGACCGCACGACGAGCGTGTCCAGCAGCACGCCGAGCGCCACGGCGAACCCGATCTCGGCGAACGACACGACGGGCAGCGTGCCCAGCGCGGCGAACGTCCCCGCGAGCACCAGACCGGCGGACGTGATGACGCCGCCCGTCGCCGCGAGGCCGACGAGCGCGCCCCGACGGTGCCCCAGGCGCAGCGCCTCCTCCCGCACGCGCGTCATGAGGAAGATGTTGTAGTCGACGCCGAGCGCCACGAGGAACACGAACGTGAAGAGCGGGAACGACGAGTCGGTGCCGCCGAACCCGAACGCGTAGCGGAAGACGAGCGCGCTGATCCCGATGGCGGCGCCGAAGCTCAGCACGACCGTGCCCATGAGGACGAGCGGGGCGACGAGCGACCTCAGGAGCAGCACGAGCACCAGGAAGACGACGAGCAGGATGATCGGGATGAGCAGCCGGTTGTCCGCCGCGGACGCGCGCTGCGCGTCGAGGTCGATCGCGGTCGACCCGCCGACCATCGCGTCGGCGTCGGGGACGGCGTGCACCGCGTCCCGCACGCGGTCGACGGTCGCGTCCGCCGCGTCGCTGTCGGGCGCCGACTCCAGCGTCCCCTCGAGGTAGGCGAGGCCGTCGGCGACCACGGGCTCGCTCACGGAGTCCGCGTCGATGCCCTCGACGCCGGCGAACGCGACGCGCACCGCGTCGGCCTGCGGGGCGTCCGCGAGCACGACGACGGGCGCGCCCGCACCGCCGTCGAAGTGGTCCTCGAGCACCTTCTCGCCCTCGATCGACGGCTGGGCCGTGCGGAACGACTCCTCGTTCGACAGCCCCGTCGGGTCGAGCTGCAGCCAGCCGATGCTCGCGACGGCCAGCACGCCCGCGGTCGCGAGCCAGATGCGGCGCGGGTGGCGCGCGACCTGCGCACCGATCCGCGCCCAGACGCCGTGCGTCGTCGGCTCGTCGTCGCCCAGGTGCGGCACCTCCGGCCAGAAGACCCAGCGCCCGAACGTCACGAGCAGCGCGGGCAGCAGCGTGAGCATGACGAGCAGCGCGACGCCGATGCCGATCGCGGCGACCGGCCCGAGCCCGGCCGTCGAGTTCATCGTGGCGAGGACCAGGACGAGCATGCCGGCGGCGACCGTCGCGGCCGACGCGATGATCGCGGGGCTCGCGCGGTGCAGCGCCTCCGCCATCGCCGCGTGCCGGTCGCCGTGCTTGCGCAGCTCCTCGCGGTACCGGGCGACCAGGAGCAGCGCGTAGTCGGTGCCCGCGCCGAACACCAGGACCGTGAGGATGCCCGCGCTCTGCGCGTTCACCGTGAGGTCGAACCGGTCCGCCAGCACGTACACGACGGCCTGCGCGACCGTCAGCGCGACGACCGCCGACGCGACCGGCAGGAGCCACAGCACCGGGCTGCGGTACGTGAGCAGCAGCATGACGATGACGACGCCGCCCGCCGCGAACAGCAGCGTCGAGTCGATCCCCTCGAACGCCTTCGACTGGTCGGCCGCGAGGCCCGCCGGCCCGGTCACGTACGGCACCAGGCCGTCGGCGCCCTCGGCGGCGGTCGTGCGGATCTCCTCGACGGTCGGCCCGAGCGAGTCCCAGCCGTCGGGCGCCTCGATCGGCACGATGACCTGCACCGCCTCGCCGTCCTGCGACGGGATCGGCCCCACGACGTCTCCCGCGAGCCCGTCGAGGTCGCCGAACGCCGCGACGTCCGCGGCGACCGTCTCCTGGTCCGACGCCAGCAGGCCGCCGTCGCGCTCGTAGACGACGACCGCGGGCACCACGTCGTCGGGCTGGAACGCGGCCGCCGCCGCGAGCACCTCCGTCGACTCCGCGTCCGCGGGGAGCCACGACTCCGCGTCGTTCTCCTGCGCACTCGTGAGCCTGCCCGCGAGCGGCCCCAGCAGGGCGGTGACGACGAGCCAGAACGCGATGACGACGTACTTCACGTAGCGGTGGGTGATCCACCCGGCGACCTGGGACATGACGGTTCCTCGGGTCTCGACGACGGGGACGGCCGGTGCGTGGTGCGGCGGTGCCAGGTGCGGACGGGCGCTCCGCAAGGGGTGCGCGACGTGCGCGACGTGCGTGGTCCGGGGTGCCCGGCGCGCCCTCCGCGCCGCGCAGCCCGTGAGGACGACGCTCTCGCAGAAGGGGACAGACCGGACATCCGGGATACCCCCGAATCGTGGGTCGGGGTGCCCCGAGGTGTCGAGGGCGCGCTCTCAGGGTCCGCTCAGGAAGCGGGGCCGAGCAGCCAGTCGCGCACCGCGGCCGTCACCGCCGCGTCGTCCTTCGGGGAGTGGTCGCCGGTGACGAAGACCGTGGTCAGCGGGCCGCGGATCGTCGACAGGTGCGTCGTGAGCTCGTCGGGCGAGCCGAACGGGTCGCGCTGCCCCGACATGGCGACGTGGAGCCGGACTCGATGGTCCGCGTCCTGGGCCAGCTCGTGCAGGAGTGCAGGCGATGAGGTGCTCAGCGCCAGCTGCTCGCGTCCTGCCCGCACGGGATGCCGCAGGAGGGA
>NZ_JAAXOY010000505.1 GCF_012396155.1 Cellulomonas septica
CGAGGCCGAGCCCGTGCGTCGCGTCGAGGGCCACCGCGACCGCGGACTCCAGCGCGGCCGACGACGACAGGCCGGCGCCGAACGGCACGCACGAGTCGACCGCGACGTCGAACCCGCCGACGTCGTGGCCCGCCTCGCGCAGCGCCCACGCGACGCCCACGACGTACGACGGCCAGCCGTCGACCGTGCGGGGCGCGACGTCCGCGAGGCGCACCTCGCGCAGCCGGCCCGCGTCCTGGGCGGACACCAGGCGCACGCGGTCGTCGTCGCGCCGTCGCACCGCGACGTACGTGCGGTGCGGCAGCGCGATCGGCAGGCACAGCCCGCCGTTGTAGTCGGTGTGCTCGCCGATGAGGTTGACCCGGCCCGGTGCCGACCAGGTGCCGTCGGGCTCCGCGTCGAACGACGCGGTGAACAGCGCCCGCGCCCGCTGCGCACCCTCCTCGGCCGACCACGCGTCGACCCACGTCGCCGCGCTCATGCGAGGTCCTGGAGACGCGCCGCGATCCGCTCGGGCGTCGTGTCGTTGACCCACGCGCCCAGGCCCGACTCGATGCCGGCCAGGTACTTGAGCTTGTGCGGCGCGCGCAGCACCGAGAACACCTGCAGGAACAACCGGGACACCTCGCGACCCTCGTGCACGGGCGCCTGGTGCCAGCCCGCGATGTACGGCAGGGGGATCGCCGACTCGTCGTCGACGAAGAACAGGTCGAGGCGGCGCAGCAGCTCGAGGTAGACGTCCGCGAGATCCGCGCGCTCGGCGTCGGTGAGCGCGGGCAGGTCGGGCACGTCGCGACGCGGCGCGAGGTGCACCTCGACGGGCCAGCGCGCCGCGAACGGCACGTACGCGACCCAGTGCTCCGACTCCAGGACGACCCGCGTCCCGGCGCGCAGCTCCGCGTCGAGCAGGTCGCGACCCAGCAGGCGCCCGGTCGCGTCGTGGTGCGCCTGCGCCTGGGCGACCATCGCGGCCGTGCGCGGTGCGAGGTACGGCAGCGCGTAGATCTGGCCGTGCGGGTGGTGCAGCGTGACGCCGATCTCCTTGCCGCGGTTCTCGAACACGAACACCTGCTCGATGCCCGGCAGCGCGCCGAGCGCCTCCGTGCGGTCCGCCCAGGCCTCGACGATCGTGCGCATGCGTCGCGGTCCGACCGTCCGCAGCGACTGCGTCGGGTCGGACGAGAAGCACACGACCTCGCACCGCCCGGCGGCGGGTCGGACCGTCCACAGCTCCTCGCCGTCGGCCGCGGTCGGCTCGTCGACGACGCCCGGCACCGCGAGCAGCGACGGGAAGCGGTTCTCGAACACCACGACGTCGTAGTCGGTGTCCGGGATCTCGCCGTCCTGGTACGTCGCGCCCGGACGCGCCGGGGCGAGCGGGTTCGCGTCGGCGGGCGGGAGGAACGTGCGGTTCATGCGGTGCGCGGCGATCGCGACCCAGTCGCCCGTCAGCGGGTCCCGGCGCAGCTCCGGCCCGGTGATCGGGTGCGCGACGCCGTGCTCGTCGACGACCGGCGCGAACCGGTCGGGGAGCGGGCGCGGGTCGTCGAGCCGACGCGTCGCGGCGCCCGAGACGTAGGGCTCGCTGTCGTCGAAGTACACGAGCTCGCGGCCGTCGGCCATGTGCGTGACCGTCTTGCGGACGGCGGGGGTGGTGCTCACGGGCGCTCTCCGGGGGTGGTGGTGGCGGGCGTGGTCGTGGAGGTGAGCTGGAGTCGGGTCGCGTCGGCGACGACGCGGCGGGCGTCGTCGGGCAGACCCTCGTCGCTGAGCAGGACGTCGACCTCGTCGAGCGTCGCGATGCGGGCGAGGCCGGTGACGCCCCACTTGGTGTGGTCGGCGAGCACCGTGGTGGCCGCCGCGGCCGCGATCAGCGCGCGGTTCGTGGCCGCCTCGGCGAGGTTCGGCGTCGTGAGGCCGTCCGCGTCGACGCCGTGCACGCCGAGGTAGGCCCGGTCGACGCGCAGGCGTGCGAGCGTGGCGTCGGCGACGGGGCCGACGAGCGCGTCCGACGGGGTGCGGACGCCGCCCGTGAGGATCACCTCGAGCCGGTCGTCACCGGGCGTCGCGCGGTGCAGGACGTCCGCGGCGCCGACCGCGTTGGTCACGACCGTGAGCGGGCGCAGCGCGGGCGTCGCGGCGACCAGCTCGGCGAGCAGGTGCGTCGTCGTGCCCGCCGACAGCGCGATCGACTGACCGGGCTCGACCGTCGCGAGCGCGGCGCGGGCGATCGCACGCTTCTCGTCCTGCGCCCACGTGCGCTTCGCCTCGAAGCCCGGCTCGTCGGTGGGGCGGCCGCCCGCGTCGGGTGCGACGGCCCCGCCGTGCACGCGGCGGACCAGGCCGGCGCGCGCGAGCTCCGCGATGTCCCGCCGGACGGTCATGTCGGAGACGTCGAGGCTCACGACGAGGTCGGCCACCCGGGCCGCGCCGTGCGCCCGGACGACCGCGAGGATGTGCTCCTGCCGCTGGCTCGCCAACACCCCGACATCATCACACACAACCGAACAACTTCAAACAGTCGCCGGCATCCCCGGCCGCTCCGCGCGACGCGTGGCGGCGACGCCCGCGGTCGTTCAGCGGGCGGAGGGTGTGAGGCCCAGGGAGCGGCCGGCCAGGTTGCGACGGCGCGACGACAGGCCGTAGACGAGCGAGAACGTGAGCCCGG
>NZ_JAAXOY010000506.1 GCF_012396155.1 Cellulomonas septica
CCCGGCTGGGGGGCCGACGCGCCGCGCAGGACGCGCCGTCGGTCGGACCACGCGGAGGTCGCCGCGACCTGCTCGTCGGCACCGTGCGCGTCCTGCGACGACGCCGCCACGAGGCCCGCGACCAGCGCCGCGAGCTCGACCTCGTCGGGTGCGCCACGCACGACGTGCACGTGCGCGCCGGTCTGCTCGCTCACCCGTCGACCTCCCCGTCCTCGTCCTCGTCGAACGCCACCGGGGCACCGCGCGACGCGCCCCACTCGGTGACCTCGAAGCCCGCGTCGACGAGCCGCTGCGCGACGTCCGCGCCACCCGCGTCGACCAGGTCGAGCACCGAGTCGAGCGACAGGTCGGAGGTCGCGAGCGGCTGCCCGACGACGAACCCGAGGTGGAACGTGTCGACGTCCGTGCGCTCGGGCGCCGCGTCCGCGTCGCCGTGGTCGTCGTCGGACCACGACATGCCCGTGAGGTCCGCGTGCAGGCCGAGCCGGCTGTGCAGCAGGTCGTAGAGCTGCGCGTTGAGCCCGCCGATCTCCGACTCGAGCGACAGCACCCGCGGGTCCTCGTCGGCCTCGTGCGCACCGAACTCCGCGCGCACCCCCACGGCCGTCTCGACGTAGGCGTGCAGCGCCGTCGCCAGCCGGTCGACGGCCGCGTGCAGCTCCAGGGCGTCGACGCCCGTCAGCGGCTCCAGGCCGTGGGTGTGCTCGTCGTGGTCGTGCTCGCTCACGCGTCCTCCGTGCTCACAGGGGGATGTTCCCGTGCTTCTTGGGCGGCAGGCTCGCGCGCTTGGTGCGCAGCAGGCGCAGCGCCCGGATGATCTCCGACCGGGTCTGCGAGGGAGCGATGACGGCGTCCACGTAGCCGCGGTCGGCCGCGTCCCACGGGTTGACGATCGCCTCCTCGTACTCCGCCGTGAGGCGTCGGCGCTCGGCCTCGACGTCCCCGCCGGCCTCCGCGACGCCCTTGAGCGCACCGCGCTGCAGGATGTTCACGGCACCGCCGGCCCCCATGACCGCGATCTGCGCGGTCGGCCAGGCGAGGTTGACGTCGGCGCCCAGCTGCTTGGACCCCATGACGATGTACGCGCCACCGTACGCCTTGCGGGTGATGACCGTGACCAGGGGGACCGTCGCCTCCGCGTACGCGTAGATGAGCTTCGCGCCGCGCCGGATGATGCCGTTCCACTCCTGGTCCGTGCCCGGCAGGAAGCCCGGCACGTCGACGAACGTCAGCACCGGGATGTTGAACGCGTCGCACGTCCGCACGAACCGTGCCGCCTTCTCGGCGGCGTTGATGTCGAGCGTGCCCGCCATCGCCATGGGCTGGTTCGCGACGATCCCGACGGGCTGACCCTCGACGTGCCCGAAGCCGATGAGCACGTTCTGCGCGTACAGCGGCTGGATCTCGAGCAGCACGCCGTCGTCCAGCACGTGCTCGACCACCGTGCGCATGTCGTACGGCTGGTTGTCCGAGTCGGGGACGATCGCGTCGAGCTCCTCGTCCTCCTCGGTCACCTCGAGCGGCGCCTCGTGCGGGAACGCGGGCGCGTCGGTGAGGTTGTTCTGCGGCAGGTACGACAGCAGCGAGCGGACGTAGTCGATCGCGTCGTCCTCGTCGGACGCCATGTAGTGCGCGACGCCCGAGCGCGTGCTGTGCGTCGTCGCACCGCCGAGCTCCTCGAAGCCGACGTCCTCGCCCGTGACCGCGCGGATCACGTCCGGGCCCGTGATGAACATGTTCGACGTGCCGTCGGCCATGACGATGAAGTCCGTGAGCGCGGGGGAGTACACCGCGCCGCCCGCCGACGGGCCGAGGATGAGGCTGATCTGCGGGATCACGCCCGACGCCGCGACGTTGCGACGGAAGATCTCCGCGAACTGCGTGAGGCCCGCGACGCCCTCCTGGATGCGCGCGCCGCCGCCGTCGCTGATCCCGACCAGCGGCACGCCCATGCGCAGCGCGAGGTCCATGACCTTGGTGATCTTCTGGCCGTGCACCTCGCCGAGGCTGCCGCCGAAGACCGTGAAGTCCTGCGAGTACACGCACACCGGCCGGCCGTCGACCGTCCCGTACCCGGTGACGACGCCGTCGCCCGGGATGCGCTTCTTCTCGAGCCCGAAGTTCGTCGAGCGGTGCCGCACGAGCGCGTCCAGCTCGGTGAACGAGCCCGGGTCGAGCAGTGCCTCGACGCGCTCGCGCGCCGTCTTCTTGCCGCGTGCGTGCTGCTTGTCGGCCGCGCCCTGCTCGGCGACCTCGGCCGCCCGGGTCCGCTCGGCGAGGTCGGCGAGGCGGGCCGCGGTGCCGCGCGGGGCGGTGCCGGGGGCGGGAACGCCTGTCTGGTCCGTCTGGGTCACCCGACCGAGGCTAGTTGTGGAACCCCACCAGGCACCTGCAGGGCGATGACCGTGTTCGGGGCGTCGGGTCGTCGGAACCCCACAACCGGGCGGGTCCGGTGTTGTGCGCGGACGCTCGCGTGCGCTGCCGGTCACGGACCACCTGACGGGCCGCGCGTCCCGGGGTCATCATGGGCGGCATGACGTCGTCCTCGTCGCCCGACCGTCCCGCGCTCGACGCGGACACGCTCCGGTCCCTCCTGCTGCTGCCCGCCGGCCCGCTCGCGCGGATCGACGTCGTCGCGCGCACGGGCTCGACCAACGCCGAC
>NZ_JAAXOY010000507.1 GCF_012396155.1 Cellulomonas septica
GTCGTCGCCGGCGCGGTCCGGGTCGGCGTGCGGCGAGCGCGCGGTCGACGGCGTCGTCGGGAGCCCGGCGGCGCGCAGCTGGTCCTCGAGGTGGAAGACCTCGTCGAGCACCTGGAACCCCTCGTCGGGGTTGCCGTCGGCGACGAAGAACTCGGCCATCTCGGCCTGCCAGCGCGGGTTGACGGCGGTGCGCGCCATCGCCTCCTGCGCGGCGGCGTAGTCGTCGGTCTCGAGGTGCCCGACGAGGAGCCCGTCGCGCGCCAGGTACAGGGAGTAGTCGCGCCACCCGGTGTCGCGGAGCGCCTCGAGCATCTCCGGCCACACGGCGGCGTGCCGTGCGCGGTACTCGTCGAGGCGGTCCGGGCGGACCCGGGAGACGAAGCAGACTCGCGTCACGGCCTGCCTCCGATCGTCGCGTCGTTGAAACGATTCATCGCGTAGCACTCTAGAAACGGGCCGTCCCGGGCGTCAACCCTTCCGGGCACATCGGTTCGGGAAGCCCTTTCCCGTCGCAGCGTACTGCGCTCGCCCCAACCCGCGGCGCGCCGGGAGACCGCCGACCGGTCGTGCCGACGGTCGGCCCGGAGCCGCCGATACCATCGGGGCGCGAGGACGCAGAGCGGAGGACCACGGATGGCCACCACGACCCGGGGACGAGCGGAACGCCGCCCGTCGATCACCGACGTCGCCAAGCGCGCGGGCGTGAGCGTCGGCACCGTGTCGAACGTCCTCAACCGCCCCGACCAGGTCACCCCGACCACGCGCGACCGCGTGCAGGCCGCGATCGACGAGCTGCAGTTCGTCCGCAACGCGTCCGCCCGTCAGCTGCGGGCCGGCACGATCCAGACCGTCGGCGCGATCGTCCTCGACATCGCGAACCCGTTCTTCACCGAGGTCGCGCGCGGCGTCGAGGACCGGCTCGCGGCCGAGGACTACACGCTCATGCTGTCGTCGTCGGACGAGGACCCCGAGCGCGAGTCGCGCTACCTGCGGCTGTTCGAGGAGCACGGTGTGCAGGGCGTCATGGTGACGCCGTCGGCCGGGTCGATCGACGCGCTGCTCGCGGCACGCGACCGCGGCGTCGACGTCGTCCTGCTCGACGCGACGTCGCCGTTCGACGACATCTCCTCGGTCGCGGTCGACGACGTGCGGGGGGCGGCCCTCGCGATCGAGCACCTCGTCGCGCTCGGGCACCGGCGCATCGCGTTCGTCAACGGCCCGCTGAGCATCCGCCAGTGCGCCGACCGCCGCGCCGGCGTCCTCCAGGCGCTGCACGCGGCCGGGCTGGACCCCGAGCAGGCGCTCGTCGAGGTCACCATCGGGTCGCTCAACGCGGACGGCGGCGAGGAGGGCATCGCGCAGGTGCTCGACGAGGCCGACCGGCCGACCGCGGTGTTCTGCGTCAACGACCTCGCGGCCCTCGGCGTGCTGCGCGGGCTGCGGGCGCGCGACGTGGCCGTGCCGGCCGAGATGGCCGTCGTCGGGTACGACGACGTGACGTTCGCGTCGATGCTCACCGTGCCGCTCACGTCGGTCCGGCAGCCGACGCACCAGCTCGGCTGGACCGCCGCCGACCTGCTGCTCCGCCAGCGCACCGAGGGTGAGCGGTTCCAGCACCAGCGGGTGCAGTTCCAGCCGGAGCTGGTCGTGCGGGGCTCGTCGGACCCGAAGGCCTGACGGTCTCCCCTTGGACAGGAGGCAAGCGCTTCCCCGTACAGTGAGACGATTCAATCCGTCGCAAAGGAGCGCACGTGACCGACTCGACCTCCGCACCCGACGCCGTGCTCCGCGTCGCGATCGTCGGCACGGGCGCCATCGCGCACGCCCACCAGCAGGTCCTCGACGCCGACCCCGGCACGACCGTCGTCGCCGTCGCGGACCCGAACCCCGAGGTCCGGGACGTCTTCGCGGACCGGTACGGGATCCCCGGGCGGTACGGCTCGCTCGACGAGCTCCTCACCGCCGAGGCCGTCGACGTCGTCCACCTGTGCACCCCGCCCGGCCTGCACCGCGACCAGGCGATCACCGCGCTGCGCGGCGGCGCGCACGTCGTCTGCGAGAAGCCGCCCGTTCTGTCGCTCGCCGACCTCGACGCCGTGCTCGACGTCGCGCGTGAGGCGGGGCGCGAGTACGCGGTCGTCTTCCAGCAGCGCACCGGCACGGCCGTCGGGCACGTGCAGCGGCTGCTCGCCGACGGCGCGCTCGGCCGCCCGCTCGTGGGCGTCTGCCACACGCTCTGGTACCGGCGGCAGGAGGACTACTACGCCGTGCCGTGGCGCGGGAGGTGGGCGACCGAGGGCGGCGGTCCCCTGCTCGGGCTCGGCATCCACCAGCTCGACCTGCTCGCGTTCCTGCTCGGCGACTGGGCGGAGGTCGACGCGCGCGCGTTCCGCCTGGACCGCGACCTCGAGACCGAGGACACGTCGACGGCCGTCGTGCGGTTCGCGAACGGCGCGGTCGTGTCCGTCCTGACGACCGCGCTCGCACCCCGGCAGACGAGCTACGTGCGCGTCGACACGACGCTCGGCACCGTCGAGGTCGAGCACCTGTACGGGCACGACGCCCGCTCGTGGCGGCTCACGCCCGCCCCGGCCGTGACGGGCGGCCCCGCCGTGCCCGCGCCGGACTCCTGGGCCCTGCCCGCCGACGACGAGCCCAG
>NZ_JAAXOY010000508.1 GCF_012396155.1 Cellulomonas septica
CACCGTCGCGAGCACGGCGACGGGGAGGACCACCAGCCATCGCGCGGGTGCCCGGCCGCCCGGTGCGACGCGGGACGTCGGGCCGCGGGCACCGACCCACCACGCCGCCACGAGGACCGGCAGCGCGAGCAGGTCGCCGGGGTCGCGGAGCACGACGCCGGGCGCGTCGACGAGCGACCACGCCGCGGAGGCGACCGCCGCACCGGTCCCCGTGAGCTTCACGACGGCGAACAGGGCACCGACGACGGCGACGGCCACGGCGGCCTGCGTGCGTGCCGGCCGCTGCCGCCGTCCGACGACGGCGAGGGCGAGCGCGACGAGCGGCGGCGCGACGAGGAGCCCGGCCGCGTCGGACAGCCTGCCCGTCCACCACGCGCCCACGGCGCCCTTGAGCACGTGGTCGTTGACGAGCAGCACGACGACGGCGACGCACGTCGACGGGTGGGACAGCCAGCGCAGGGCGTCGTCGGTGCGTCGACGGTCGCCCGCGTGGGCCATGCGTCCTCCAGGTCGTCGTGCCGGCAGCCGCAGCGTGCCGCACGCGCAGGCCTGCGCGGACGCCCGAGACCGAACCGTGACGACAGCGTCACCCGTCTGCTGCGCGCCGGTCGGGCGGTCGACCCCGTCGACGCGGGCGGGTCAGGGGGTGCAGCCGACCGGTCCGGCGGGCGGCGGGGTGCCCGTGCCGAGGAACCCGTAGACCGTCGAGCGGCCGGGCGCGAGGGTGCCGTTCCACTCCGCGTTGCGGACGACGAGCACGCCGTCCGTCGTCGTGGCGACACCGGACCACAGCTGGGTCACCGCACCGCCGGGCGGGAGCGCGCGGCTCGTCGTCCAGCGCGTCAGCGGCGTGATCGCCGTGACCTCGACCGACGCCTGGTAGCCGCCGGGCCACGTGCCGCCGACGGTGAGCGTCGCGCGGCACCCCGCGGGCGGCATGGTGTGGGTGACGGTCGGTGACGGGGACGGCGTGGGGGTCACGGTGGGCGTGGGCGTGGGCGTGGGCGCGGGCGTGGGCGTGGGCGTGGCGGTGGGCGTGGGCGTGACGGTCGGCGTCGGGGTGGGCGTCGGGGTGGGCGTCGGTCCGGTGCCGAGCCCCAGCCCGCGCAGGAAGGTCGTGAGCTGCGCCGCGACGACCTCGTGGTCGCGCACCGACGGGTGCCAGTGGCAGCCGCCGTAGTCGAGCCCGGCGCCGCCGTAGTACCAGTAGCGCACCCGGTCGTCGCCGTCGGCGTGACGCTCGTCGACCACGCGCTGCGCCAGGTCGGGCAGGTCGGTGCCGGTGTGGACGTCGGTGGCGCTCACGACGAGCCAGGTGTCGGGCCCGTACCGCGCTCGGAGCGTGTCGAGGTAGCCGTGGTAGGCCGCGACCCACGCCTCGCGCAGCGCGGCCGTCGTCGGCCAGGCCTCGTTGGCGTTCAGCGGCGTCGAGAAGTCGTTGATCCCCAGCCCGACGACGACGGCGTCGGGGTGCCAGGACGCGGGGCGGTCCCACGGGGCGTCGACGAACGGCAGCGCCCGGTCCTCGTAGGTGCGGTAGCTCGTACCGGGCTCGCCGCCCGCGTAGTTGCGCACCATGCCGCGACCCGAGAACGCGTTCACCTGGTAGTCCGCGCCGAGCGCGCGCGCGGTGAGCGCGCCGAAGGACAGGTCGGCGTTCGTGGTCCGGGTGACCTCGTCGCCCGTGCACTCGCGGCTCGCCGACGTGTTGCCGTACCCGGCGGTGTAGGAGTCGCCGACGAGCTCGAGCTGGAGGTCGCGCGCGGGCGGCGCGGGCAGGACCTGCGAGCCGTCGACGGGCACGAACCCGCCGAACGTGCTCGTGGCCCACGGGACCTCGCTGCGCTTGACGACGCGGACGGTGTGCTCGCCCGCGCTCAGCCCGGTCACCCGGTACGTCGTCGCGCCCGGGGTGACGAGCGTCGCGACGGTGCGGCCGTCGACGGCGACGTCGTAGTCGCCGTACGCGTCGTCGAGCACGACGCCGACGCCCGTGCCGCGGAACCGTCCCTCGAAGTAGACGCCCGGCCACGCGTGCTGCCAGGTGCTGCCGGTGGCGACGACGCGGCCTGCGGTGTGCACGGTGGCGTCGAGGCCGTCGTCGGCGGGCGCGGCGGCGGCGCCGGGAGCCAGCACGACGACGGTCGCGATCGCGGTGAGCGTCAGGGCGGTGCGCAGCGGTCGCACGCGGGGTCCCTTCGTCGGTGGGTGCCGACCCGGCTCGGCGACGGCGCCCCCTGCCTACCGAGCACGGGACGCCGCGCGACAGCCGGTGAAGCGATTCGACGACGGGCGCGCCCACCGCGGCACGCGGGGGACCGTGGTCCGGGCGGGGTGCCCGCGCCACCTACGCTGTGCGGCGATGATCTCTCGTGTCGAAGGTGCGTACCTGGGTGCGGTCCGGGCGTTCCAGAACCCGATGCTGGACCTGCTGCACAAGCGGCACGCCCCGCTGGTCGTCGCGCTGCTCTCCGTGACGTTCACCGCCGAGCGCCCGACGGTCGCCGTCGCCGACGCGCACACCGAGATCGGCGACGCCCTCGACCAGCTCCGCGCGGCCGGCCACGGCGACACCCTGCCGGCCGGCGGTGCGCGCGAGCTGTGCCGGCAGTGGG
>NZ_JAAXOY010000509.1 GCF_012396155.1 Cellulomonas septica
CGCCGTGCCCGACGGAACCGACGCGGCCGGGGTCCGCGACGCGCTGGTCGACGCCCTGGTGGGGGCGCAGCAGGAGGACGACGTGTGCCTCCTGGTCGTGCGCCGCGCCTGACCCGACGCCGCCGGCGTCAGCCCGCGGTGCGGGCCTCCCACCACGCGAGCAGCTCCGCGCGTGCCGCGTCCTCGCCGAGCGGACCGCGGTCCATGCGCAGCTCCAGCAGGTGCTGGTAGGCGGCGCCGACGTCGCGGCCCGGGCCGATGCCGAGGATCTCCATGATCTGCGTGCCGTCGAGGTCGGGGCGGATCGACGCGAGCTCCTCCTGCTCGCGCAGCGTCGCGATGCGCTGCTCCAGGTCGTCGTAGGCCGCCGACAGGCGTGCGGCCTTGCGCTGGTTGCGCGTCGTGCAGTCAGACCGCGTCAGCCGGTGGAGGCGCTCGAGCAGCGGGCCTGCGTCGGTCACGTACCGGCGGACCGCGGAGTCGGTCCACCCGCCCTCGCCGTACCCGTGGAAGCGCAGGTGCAGCTCGGTGAGCCGGGCGACGGCCTGCACCGTCGCCTTGTCGAACCGCAGCTCCTTGAGCCGCTTCGCGACCATCTTCGCGCCGACCACCTCGTGGTGGTGGAAGCTCACGCCGCCGCCCTGCTCGAAGCGGCGCGTGCGCGGCTTGCCGATGTCGTGGAGCAGCGCGGCCAGACGCAGGACGAGGTCGGGCCCGGGGACAGCGCCGTCCGGGCCGGTCTCGAGCGCGATCGCCTTGTCGAGCACCGTGAGCGAGTGCTCGTAGACGTCCTTGTGCCGGTGGTGCTCGTCGATCTCCAGGCGGAGCGCGGGCAGCTCGGGCAGCACGTGGTCCGCGAGGCCCGTCTCGACCAGCACCTCCAGACCCACGCGCGGCTGCGCCGACACCAGCAGCTTCGACAGCTCGTCGCGGACCCGCTCGGCCGACACGATCGCGATGCGCTCCGCCATGTCGGTGACCGCCGTGCGCGCCGCCGGGTCCACCTCGAAGCCGAGCTGCGCGGCGAAGCGCGCCGCGCGCATCATCCGCAGCGGGTCGTCGTCGAACGACTGCCGCGGGTCCACCGGGGTGCGCAGCACGCCGCGCGCGAGGTCCGCGAGGCCGTCGAACGGGTCGACGAACGTGAGGTCGGGCAGGCGCACCGCCATCGCGTTGACGGTGAAGTCGCGGCGCGACAGGTCGCCCTCGAGGGAGTCGCCGAACACGACCTCGGGCTTGCGCGACGACGGGTCGTACGCGTCGGTGCGGTACGTCGTGACCTCGACGAGCACGTCGCGCGTGCTGCCCCGGCGGCCGCCCGGCATGCGGCGCGCGCCGATCGTGCCGAACTCGCGCCCGATGTCCCAGTGCGCGTCGCCCCACCGCGCGAGGATCGCCTCGGTCTCGTCCGGCGTCGCCGACGTCGTGAAGTCGAGGTCCGCGCTCAGCCGGCCGAGGAACGCGTCCCGGACCGGACCGCCGACGAGCGCGAGCTCGTGGCCCGCCGCCCGGAACAGCTCACCGAGCTCGATCGCGTCGCCCGACAGCCCCGCGAGCACGCCGAGCGCGCGACGGCGCAGCGCCGCGAGGGCCGCGGAGGGGTCGGTGGTGCTCGCGCCGGTCGCGGCGCCGGTCGGGTCCAGGGAGGGCACTCGTCCAAGCCTGCCAGACGCGGTCGTGGTCATGCGGCGCGCACCCGGGCGGCCGGTGCGGAACCGGACGCTCCCGGCGAGTCGTTACAGTGGCCGCATGTCGAGCCCGGCGCAGCCCTCCGTGCCCGGGGGTGTGCCCGCGCCGCCCGGTGGGCACGCGCTG
Organism: Cellulomonas septica; assembly: GCF_012396155.1. Lineage (GTDB taxonomy): Bacteria > Actinomycetota > Actinomycetes > Actinomycetales > Cellulomonadaceae > Cellulomonas > Cellulomonas septica. The sequence continues at coordinate 1,816 of NZ_JAAXOY010000509.1, forward strand.
CGGATCGACCCCCGGCACGCCGTCGTGCGGCCCGCCCCGACCCCCCTGCCCGTCGTCGACGAGACCTCCGCGGGCGGGATCGTCGTCCAGCAGCGCGACGGGGTCTACCAGGCCGCGGTCATCGCGCGCCGCAACCGCGCCGGCCGCCTCGAGTGGTGCCTGCCGAAGGGCCACCTCGAGGGCACCGAGACGCCCGAGCAGGCCGCGGTCCGCGAGATCGCGGAGGAGACGGGCATCACCGGGCAGGTGCTGCGGCGGCTCGGCGTCATCGACTACTGGTTCTCCGGCGACGACCGCCGCGTGCACAAGGTCGTCCACCACTTCCTGCTCGGCGCCGTCGGCGGCACCCTCACCGTCGAGGGCGACCCGGACGGCGAGGCCGAGGACGCGGCGTGGGTCGCCGTGACGGACCTGCACGACCGGCTCGCGTACCCGAACGAACGGCGTCTCGCCGAGGCGGCGCTCGTCGTGCTCGTCGGCGAGGCATGAGCGCGGCCCTGCGCCGCGGCCAGGTCCACCGCGCGGCCGTCGTCCTGCTCGTCGTCGCGCTCGCCGTGCTCTGCCTCGGGACCCTCGTGGCCGTGCCCCCCGCGGGGGCGACCAGCACCCCCTCCCCCAGCCCGACCGCCACCTGGCCCGTGTCCGTGCAGGTCACGCGCGTGACGCCCGAGGTGCTGCGGCCCGGCGACGACCTGACGGTCACCGCGACCATCCGCAACGACGGCGCCGAGGCGGTCGCCTCGCCGTCCGCCGTGCTGCGCATCAGCCGCGTCCGCCCGCACACCCGCGCCGACCTCGAGGCCTGGGTGTCCGGC
>NZ_JAAXOY010000051.1 GCF_012396155.1 Cellulomonas septica
GGGGACGGGGACGGGGGTGAAGCCCGCCGCCGCGACGCGGTCGGGGTCGTGGCGGAGGCACGCGACGGTCCGGCGTGGGTCGTCGCCGGGGACGTCCGGCGCGACGAGCTCGGGCTGGACGTGCGCGCACGCGTCGAAGACGAACGGGCAGCGGGCACGGAACGGGCAGCCGGAGGGCAGCCGGGCGAGGTCCGGCGGGGAGCCGGGGATGCCGCCGAGCTCGCGACGCGGGCCGCGCAGCGGCGGGAAGGAGTGCAGCAGCCCGTTGGAGTACGGGTGGCGGGGACGGCGGTAGACGTCCTGGGCGGTGGCGTCCTCGACGATCTCACCCGCGTACATGATCGCGATGCGGTCGGCGATCTCGATGAGCAGGGACACGTCGTGCGTGATGAAGATGACCGAGAAGCCGAGGCGGTCGCGGAGCTCGGCGATCTGCTCGACGATCTGCCGCTGCATGACGACGTCGAGGGCCGTCGTGGGCTCGTCCATGATGAGGACCTGGGGGTCCAGGGCGAGCGCCATCGCGATCATGACGCGCTGCCGCATGCCGCCGGAGAGCTGGTGCGGGTAGGCGCGCAGCCGGTCGGGCGAGATGCCGACCATGTCGAGCAGGTCGGCCGCCCGCTCGAGGGCCTCCTTCTGCGACACGGACGGCCGGTGCGCCCGGATGGCGTCGGCGATCTGCCGCCCGACCCGGAACACGGGGTTGAGCGAGTTCATCGCGCCCTGGAAGACGATCGCGAGGTCCTGCCAGCGGGACGCGCGCAGCTCGGCGTCGGACATCGACAGGATGTCGGCGGTCGAGCCGTCGCGGCCGTGGAACAGGACCTGCCCACCGGTGATGAGGCCGGGCGGCGGAAGCAGCCGGGTCGCGGCGTAGGCGAGCGTCGACTTGCCGCAGCCGGACTCGCCCGCCAGTCCCAGGACCTCGCCGCGGTTCAGGGTGAGCGACGCCTGGCGCAGCACGTGCACCGGGTTCTCGTCGTAGCCGTAGTCGACGGACAGGTTGCGGATCTCCAGGACGGGATCGGCGACGGGCGCGACGCGCCCCACGGGCGAGAGCAGGCTCACGACCGGTCCTCCTTGGCCTCGTGCACGACCGGCGTGAAGCCGATGCGCGGGCGGATGCCGCGCTTGCGCAGCGTGCGGGCGTGCAGACCCGTCGAGCGCAGGCGCGGGTTGACGAACTCGTCGATGCCGAAGTTGATGAGCGTGAGGGCCATGCCGAGCAGGGCGATGCACAGGCCCGCGGGGACGAACCACCACCACGCGCCGCGCTGGAGCGCGAGGTTGCCCTGCGCCCAGAACAGGATGGTCCCCCAGTTCCACTCGGACACCGACGTGACGCCGATGAACGCGAGCGTGATCTGTGAGAGGACCGCGAACGTCACCGTGCCGACGAACCCGGCGGCGATGATCGCGGTGAGGTTCGGCAGGATCTCCGCGAGCACGATGCGCCAGGTCCGCTCGCCGTTGGCGCGTGCGGCCTCGACGAAGTCGCGCTTGCGCAGGGACAGCGTCTGGGCGCGCAGGACGCGCGCGCCCCACGCCCAGCCGGTGACCGCGATGACGGCGGCGACGGTGAGCCCACCCGCCGACGGGAGCTGGCCCGCGATGAGGATGATGAGAGGCAGCTGCGGGATCACCAGGAAGATGTTCGACAGCGCGGACAGCGTCTCGTCGCCCGCTCCCCCGACGAACCCGGCGGTCACGCCGATCAGGACGCCGATCACCGTCGCGAGCACGCCCGCCACGAGGCCGACGACGAGCACGCCGCGGGTCCCGACGAGCACCTGCGACAGGATGTCCTGCCCGAGGTGCGTCGTGCCGAACCAGTGCGCACCCGACGGCGGCTGGAGGATGTCCGGGCTCACGGCGCTCGGGTCGTAGGGCGCGATCCACTCGCCGATGACGGCGAGCACCGCGAAGAACCCGAGGATCGCCAAGCCCGTGATCGCCTTGCCGTTGCGCAGGAACAGGAGCTTGCGCTTGCCCGTGACGGGTGCGGTCGCGTCGGTGGCGACGTCCTCGGTGTCCGTGAGGACGGAAGTCTCGACGGCCATGTCAGCCCTCCTGCCGGGTGCGCGGGTCGAGCGCGGCGTAGACGAAGTCCGCGACGATGTTCGCGACCAGCACGGACAGGGTGATCACGAGGAAGCAGCCCTGCATGAGCGTGTAGTCGTGGTTGGTCGTCGCGTTGTAGAGCAGGAAGCCGATGCCCGGGTAGGAGAAGACCATCTCCATGATGAGCGTCCCGCCGACGATGAAGCCGAGGGACAGGGCGAACGACGAGATCTGCGGGAGCACCGCGTTGCGGGCGGCGTAGCCGAAGATCACGGCCCGCTCCGACAGGCCCTTGGCCTGCGCGACCGTCACGTAGTCCTCCGACGAGACCGTCACCATCATGTTGCGCATCCCGAGGATCCAGCCGGCGATCGACGAGACGACGATCGTGAGCGCGGGCAGCGTGCCGTAGTAGAGGACGGAGCCGATGAACTCGGGCGTGAACGCGGGCACCATCGAGCGGTCGTAGGCACCCGACGACGGGAACCAGCCGAGGTTCACCGAGAAGATCGCGATGACGACGAGCCCGAGCCAGAAGTACGGGACGGCGGAGAAGAACGTCGAGATCGGCAGCAGCGAGTCGGCCCACGTGCCGCGCCGCCACCCGATGCCCGTGCCGAGCAGGGTCCCGACGACGAACGCGATGATCGTCGCGACGCCGACCAGGCCGACCGTCCACGGGAGCGTCTGCTGGATCATCTCCGCGACGGGCGTCGGGTAGTACGTGAACGAGACGCCGAGGTTCCCGTGCAGCAGCAGGTTCCAGTAGTCGAGGTACTGCTGCCAGACCGACTTCTGCTCGTCGAGGCCGAAGAGCGTGCGGATCGCGGCCTCGGCGGACGAGTCCAGACGGCCCTGGCTCTTCGCCATGATCGCCTTGACCGGGTCGCCGGGCATGAGCCTCGGGATGATGAAGTTGATGGTCACCGCGGCCCAGGCGGTGACGACGTAGAAGATGCCGCGGCGGACGAAGAACCTCACCGGTCACCCTCCTTGGTCTCGACGGTGATGGTCTCGACGGCCGCCTCGTCGTCGGCCACGTGCAGCAGGTCGACGTCGATCGCCGGCCGCTCGCCGTACGCGTCGAGCACGTCGCCCAGCCGCGGCCGGTCGGGCCGGTCGGAGTACCCCCAGCACGCGGCCTCGCGCTCCTCGCCGACCGCGAGCAGCGGCGGCACCTCGGCGCGGCACAGGTCGACCGCGAACGGGCAGCGCGGGTTGAACCGACACCCGGACGGTGGGCGCACGAGCGAGGGCGCCTCGCCGCGGGCACCGCGGGCGCGTGCGTCGAGGTCGTCCGGGTCGGGCGCGGACCGCACGAGGAGCTGCGTGTACGGGTGCTTCGGGTCCTGCGTGACCGACTCGGAGTCGCCGGTCTCGACGATGCGCCCGGCGTACATGACCATCGTCCGGTCGGCGAAGTACCGGGCCGACGCGATGTCGTGCGTGATGTAGAGGATCGCGATCTGCAGGCGGTCACGCAGGTCGCGCAGCAGGTTGAGGATGCCGAGGCGGATCGACACGTCGAGCATCGAGATCGGCTCGTCGGCGAGCAGCACCTCGGGGTCCGCGGCGAGCGCGCGGGCGATCGCGACGCGCTGCCGCTGGCCGCCGGACAGCTCGTGCGGGAACTTGTCGACGTACCGCTCGACGGGCGTGAGCTGGACGCGCTCGAGCAGCGTCGTCAGGGCGTCCTCGAGGTCCGCGCCCCGCAGCTTCCCCTGGTGGATCCGGACGCTGCGGCTCAGCGTGTAGCGCACGGTGTGCACCGGGTTCAGCGACCCGAAGGGGTCCTGGAAGATCATCTGGACGCGCCGCACGTAGCGGCGGAACGCCCGGCGGCTGCGCGCGGTCGCGTCCTGGCCGTGCAGCAGGATCTGCCCGCTCGTCGCGGGCGTGAGCTGCGACAGCAGGCGGGCGATCGTCGACTTGCCCGAGCCGGACTCGCCGACGAGCGCGACGACGCGGCCGCGGTGCAGCGCGAGGTTCACGTCGTCGACCGCGTGCACGAGCGCACGGCGGCGCAGCGAGCCGGTGACGAAGTGCTTGCGCAGGTCGACGGCCTGCAGGACGGGGGTGTCGGCGGCGCCGGGGTCCGCCGGACGGGTGTCCGGCGTGGCGGGGAGGGTCATGGAGCTCACCTGTCGGCTGGTGGAGGGTCGACGCGGGGTGGCCCCGGGTGCGCGGGCGGGGAGTCGGCCGCACGCGCACCCGGGGACCGGGTCGGTCAGTCCTGCGTCGGCTCGAGCTTCATGACGATGCGCGCCGCCTGCGGACCCGTCGGCTGCGGGTTCGCGTACAGGTCGTCGGCCGTCGGGAAGCCCGTGTAGTTCTTCGTCGAGTACTGCGCGACGGCCGGGCGCGACCAGATGACCAGGCCGGGCACGTCCTCGACGTACGCCTTCTGGATCGTCTCGATCGCGGTCTGCCGCGCGGCGTCGTCGGACGCGCCCTTGAAGTCGGCCAGGGCCTGCGTGACGGCGTCGTTCTTGTACCGGCCGAAGTTCCACGTCGCCGTCTCGCCGAGCGGCACGTAGGAGTTGCCGTCCATGAGGTTGGCGTACATGTTCCACGGGGTCGCGCCGCCGTCGGTCCAGTGCAGCGTCGCCTGGAAGTTGCCGAACGGGATGATGTCGTTGAACCAGGCGTCCTGGTTCGCGGCGTTCACCGTGGCGTCGACGCCGAGCTCCGCCGCACCGGTCTTGATGAGGTCGAGCGCGGTCAGGTAGTCGTTCCAGCCGGCCGGGTTGACCAGCTCGAACGTCACAACCTCGCCGTCCGGGTCGACGAGCTTGTCGGAGCCGTTCCAGGTGTAGCCCGCATCGGTGAGGATCTGCTTCGCCTCGTCGACGTCGACCGTCAGCTCCTCGCCCTTGAACTCCGGCGCGAGGTACTGCTCGCCCGACGGCATCGGCATGCCGGTCACCGAGTCGATGACGGGCCACACGCCCGAGCCCGCGAGCTCGGAGATCTGCGCGCGGTCGACCACGAGGTTGAGCGCCTTGCGGAACGCGACGTCGTCGAACGGCTTCGTCTCGTTGTTGAGGTACAGGATGTCCGAGCCGAAGCCGCCGCCTGCGACCTGGTGGTGGTGGTCGGGGTCCTTCGCGATGAAGACGTCCTCGTAGTCCGCGATGAACGTCCAGCCCCACTGCGCCTCACCGGTCGTGAGGGCCGTCGTGAGCGCGTTGTTGTCGTTGTACGAGGAGTACTGCAGCTTCGCGACCTTCGGCTCGCCGCCCCAGTAGTCGGGGTTCGGGACGAGCGTCGCGGCCTGCGGCGTCCACGTGTCGAGCAGGTACGGACCGGTGCCGACGGGCTCGGTGTCCGTGTACGTCGTCGGGTCCTGGTCCTTCCACACGTGCTCGGGGACGATGACCTGCTGCAGCAGCTTGACCTGGTTGACGTACTGCGACTCGGTGAACGAGATCGTCACCGTGCCGTCCGCGTTCTCGACCTTGTCGATCTGGTCCGGGAAGTTGTTGTTGATCGCCGGGTAGTCGATGAGCAGCTGCAGCGTGAACGCGACGTCGTCCGCCGTGAACTCTTCGCCGTCCGACCACTTCACGCCGTCGCGCGGGGTGATCGTCGCGGCCGTGTAGTCGTCGTTCCACTCGACCGACTCCGCGAGCCACGGCTCCGGGTCCTCGAGCGGGTTCACGTCGTTGACCTGCATGAGCGACTCGTAGATCACCCACGCGTAGCCGAGCGACTTCGCCGCCGAGCCGGTCGGGATCAGCGGGCTCTGGTTCTCGTTCTGCGGGCCGTTCGGCATGCCGACCGTCAGGACGGCGCCGTCACCGCCGGTGCTGTCGTCCGACGTGCCGCCGCCACCCGAGCAGGCGGTGGCGAGCAGCGCGACGGTCGCGACACCGGCCACCATCGTTGCGAGCTTGCGCGTTCTCACGAGTGCCTCCTTGCACTGACTGCTGGTTGTGGGGTCCTGCGGTGCTGCGCTGTGGGATCAGGGGGCGGGCGACGCCGGGATGTCGACGTCGACCGTGAGGCGCAGGTCGCCCGAGGAGCGACCGACGCGGAGCGTGTACGTCCCGGCCGGGGTGACCCAGCCGTGGCCTGCGGTGTCCCAGGTGCGCAGCGCGTCGGCGCGCACGTGCACCCGGGCGGTCGTGCGCTCGCCGGGGGCGGCGTGCACGACGGTGAAGCCACCGAGCCAGCGGACCGGGCGGTCCGGGCTCGGGGCAGGGGGCTCGACGTAGACCTGGACGACCTCGCGGCCGGCGCGGGGTCCGGTGTTGACGACGGTGACGTCGAGGGCGATCCCGTCCTCGCGCTCGTCGGTGCCGGCGACGACCACCGACTCGTGCTCCCACGTCGTCCACCCGAGCCCGTGCCCGAACGGCGCCGCGGGCGTGCGGCCGAGCCGCAGCCACGACCGGTACCCGACGTGCACGCCCTCGTGGTACTCGATCACGCCGTCGACGGGGACCGCGTCGGGCACGGGCACGTCGTCCTCGTGCGCGGGCAGCGTCCACGGCAGCCGGCCCGACGGCTCGGTGGCGCCGGTCAGCACGTCCGCGAGCGCCTCGGGCCACTCCTGCCCGCCGAGCCACGCCCACACGACGCACGGCACCTCGTCGAGCCACGGCAGCAGCACGGGCGCGCCGGCGTTGACCACGACGACCGTGCGCGGGTTGGCGGCGAGCACGGCCTTGACGAGCTGGTCCTGGGTGCCGGGAAGCGCGAGCGACGTGCGGTCGTACCCCTCGGACTCGATCTCCTCGTTGGTGCCGACGACGACGACCGCGAGGTCCGCGGCCTCGGCGGCGGCGACGGCGTCCGCGAGCAGCTCGTCGGGCGACGTGCCGGGCACGCGGTGGACGAGCTCGGCGCGCGCGAACGACGCGTACCCGACGGGGTGGACGGCCTGCACGTGGGCGTCCACGTCGACGGTCGTCGGCTCGGTCACGTCGAGCACGAGCGTCGCGGGGACGGGCTGGTTGACGGACGAGTCGAGGATGACCTCGGCGCCGACGACCTGGTCGCCGGTCGAGACGACCTGCCCGCCGATGGCGACGAGGTGCCGCCCGACGGTGCCGACGCCGACCTCGTGCCGGCCGGGCTCGTCGAGGCGGACCGTGGTGCGCAGGCGGACGGTCACGGCGTCGTCGCGGACGTCGCGCAGCCAGCCGCCCCACGTCGTGGTGGTGTGCGCGTCGAGGACCGTGCCGTCGGCGTCGAGCAGCTCGACCAGCACCCCGGTGTCGCCGTCAGGCGACGTGCAGCGGCCGGCGAGGTCGAGCTGCGGCGGCAGCAAGCGGGACACGGCACCGGGATGCACGTCGACGTGCGCGCCGACGAATGCGCCGGTCAGGGCGTCGCGCGGGGACGACGAGCGCTCGGGCCGGACGTACGCGGAGCCGCCGCCCTGCACGAACGGGCTCACGGCGTTGGGGCCGAGCAGCGCGATGCGGCGGACGTCGTCGGCAGCGAGCGGGAGCGCGCGCTCGTCGTCGCGCAGCACGACCATCGAGCGGCCGACGAGCCGGCGCAGCGTGCCGCGCACGTCGACGTCGGCGACCTCGTCCCGGTGCTCGCCGGAGGCCTCGACACCGTCGAGCGCCCCCACCCGCTGCGCGAGGCGCAGGATGCGCAGGACCTTGTCGTCGAGCACGGCCTCGCTGACGCGGCGCGCGCGGACCGCGTCGAGCAGCCCGTCGCCCCACGGCCCGTCCGGGCCGGGCATCTGGAGGTCGAGCCCGCCGTACGCGGCCTGCTCGACGGTGTTCGTCGCGACCCAGTCGGACACGACGACCCCGTCGAAGCCCCACTCGTCCTTGAGGACGCCGGTGAGCAGCGGCCGGTGCTCGAGGACGGGCGCGGCGGTCGTGCCGTCGTCGACGCCCGAGTACGCGCCCATGACGGACCACGCGCGCGCCTCGCGGACCAGCCGCTCGAAGGGTGCGAGGTAGACCTCGCGGAGCGTGCGCTCGTCGACGCGGGACAGGTAGGTCGTGCGCTCGGTCTCGGAGTCGTTGGCGACGAAGTGCTTGACGCACATGCCGACGCCGCGGTCCTGCGCGCTGCGCACGACGTGCACCGCGATCTCGCCCGTCAGGACGGGGTCCTCGGAGTAGCACTCGAAGTGCCGGCCGCCGACGGGCGTGCGCTGGAGGTTGACCTGGGGCGCGAGGACGACGTCGACGCCGTGCCGGCGGGCCTCGGCGGCGAACAGCGCACCGACCTCGTCGGCGAGGTCCACGTCCCACGTCGCGGCGAGGGCGCTGGGGGCGGGGAACGACGCGGCGGTCTCGGTGGGGTCGTCGCTCACGCCGCGCACACCGGCGGGGCCGTCGGAGACGTGCATCGCGCGCAGGCCGATGTGCTCGATCGGGGTCGTGGACCACAGGCCCGCCCCGACGACCAGACGCACCTTCTCCTCGGTCGTGAGCTGCCGGAGCAGCCCGTCGAGGTGGGCGTCGGGCCGGGTGGCCGCGGTGGTGTCGGTCGACACGGGATGTTCTCTCCGTCCGGACGTCGTCGTTGCCGTCGTGCGCAGTCAAGCACAACTTACTGACTTGTTAGTAAGTCGGTAGGTCACAGTATGGTTTCGGCCATGGACGACGCCGTCACCCCCGGGACGGGCTCCCCCGCGCCCGCCAAGCGCACCCGCCGACCCCGGCAGGCCACCGCCGAGCGCCGCGCGGAGATCCTGCGCGCCGCCGCGCACACCTTCGGGTCGAAGGGCTACAAGACCGGGTCGCTCGCCGAGGTCGCCGAGCAGGTGGGCATCACGCACGCGGGCGTCCTGCACCACTTCGGGTCCAAGGAGCAGCTGCTCGTCGAGGTCCTCGAGTACCGCGACAAGGAGGACGTCCGCGACCTCGAGGGCCAGCACATCCCCGGCGGCATCGAGCTGTTCCGGCACCTCGTGCGGACCGCCCGCATGAACGCCGACCGGCGCGGCATCGTCCAGGGCTACACCGTCCTGACCGGCGAGTCCGTCACGGAGAACCACCCCGCGCGCGGCTGGGTCACCCACCGCTTCAGCATCCTGCGCGGCGAGATCGCCGACGCGATCGGCGAGGTCGGCGGGCCTGACGTCGACCGCGAGACCGCCGAGCGCGCCGCGAGCGCGATCATCGGCGTCATGGACGGTCTGCAGGTGCAGTGGCTGCTCGACGACGCCGTCGACCTGCCCGAGTCCACCGCGTTCGCGATCGAGGCGATCCTCACCGCGGCGCTCGCCGGCACGGGCAGGCCGCACCCGCTGCACTGACCTGCGGCGACGCCGTCGCGCGCCGCGCTCAGCAGATTCACAGGAACGCTTCAGGGGCGGCCAAGGTCGCGCACCGACGATCAGGTCATGACGACCTCGACCCTGCGCCGGCCCGACACCCTCACCCGCGCCGACGGCTCCCCCGTCCGGGCGCTCGTCGTCGACGACGAGCCCACCCTCGCCGAGCTCCTGTCCACCGCCCTGCGCTACGAGGGCTGGACCGTCGAGCACGCGCTCACCGGGCACGCCGCGATCCGGCAGGCCAAGGCGTCGACCCCCGACGTCATCGTGCTCGACGTCATGCTCCCCGACCTCACCGGCCTCGAGGTGCTGCGCCGCATCCGCGCGAGCCACCCGCACGTGCCCGTCCTCTTCCTCACCGCCAAGGACGCCGTCGAGGACCGCATCACCGGCCTCACCGCCGGCGGCGACGACTACGTCACGAAGCCGTTCAGCCTCGAGGAGGTCGTCGCGCGACTCCGGTCCCTGCTGCGTCGCGCCGGCGCCGTGTCCGCGCGCGAGGAGGCCGTGCTGACCGTCGGCGACCTCACGCTCGACGAGGACTCGCACGAGGTCACGCGCGGCGGCGACGACATCCGCCTCACCGCGACCGAGTTCGAGCTGCTGCGCTACTTCATGCGCAACCCCAAGCGCGTGCTCTCCAAGGCGCAGATCCTCGACCGCGTGTGGCAGTACGACTTCGGCGGGCAGGCGAACATCGTCGAGCTCTACGTCTCCTACCTGCGTCGCAAGATCGACAAGGGCCGCACCCCGATGCTGCACACCCTGCGCGGCGTCGGGTACGTGCTGAAGCCCGCGTGACCGGCACCCGCCCTCAGGCGAGCGGCTCGCCGGCCGGGCTCGTCGCGCGGCTGCGCCTCCGGGCGACGGTGCTGCGCGACCGCGCGACC
>NZ_JAAXOY010000510.1 GCF_012396155.1 Cellulomonas septica
CCACCTCCCCGCGAGGGACGGTCGGGCGGTGCGGCGTCGTACGCCGGGTCGAACGGCGGCTCGTCGTACGCCGCGTCGATGGGCGGCTCGTCGTAGGACGGGTCGAAGGGCGGCTCGTCGGGCAGCGGGACGTCGTCCGTCCACGCCGCCGACGCGACGGCACGGGAGCTGGGTCGGGCGGGTCCGGCGGGCACCCGCCCACCCTACGAGCCCCGGCCCACACCGCGGACCCGCCCGGGCGAGCCGTGGACACCGCGACGCGGGGCCGGGCTGGGGACGGCTCGCCGAAGCGCTGCGACAGGGCCCGGACGGTCCGTAGGGTGGCCGCATGGGAACCGCACTCGTCACGGGCGCCAGCGCCGGTCTCGGCCTGGAGTTCGCCTGGCAGCTCGCCACCGCCAAGCACGACGTCGTCCTCGTCGCGCGCGACGAGGAGCGCCTCACGCGCCTCGCCGCCCAGCTCGAGGCCGCTGCGGGCATCCGCGCCGAGGTGCTGGTCGCCGACCTCACGCAGCCCGACGACGTCGCCCGCGTGGCCGACCGGCTGCGCAGCGACGAGAGCCCCGTCGGCCTGCTGGTGAACAACGCGGGCTTCGGCATCAACCAGGAGTTCGTCGGCGGCGACCTCGAGCGCGAGCTCACGGCGCTCGACGTCATGGTCCGCGCGGTCCTCGTCCTCTCGCACGCGGCCGCCGAGGCGATGGTCGCGCGCGGCCGGGGCGCGATCCTCAACGTCGGGTCGGTCGCGGCGCTCATGGCGTCGGGCACGTACTCGGCGCACAAGGCGTGGGTCCGCTCGTTCACCGAGGGGCTCGCCGTCGAGCTCAAGGACACGGGCGTCACCGCGACCGTCGTGAACCCGGGCTTCACGCACACCGAGTTCCACGAGCGCGGCCGCATCGACATGAGCCAGTACCCGGAGATCGTCTGGCTGAACGCCGAGGACGTCGTCGCGACCGCCCTGGCCGACGTCCGCCGCGGCGTCGTCATCTCGACCCCGAGCACCCGCTACCGCACGATGTCGGCCCTGGTCCGCATCGCCCCGCGGTCCGCGATCCGCGCGATCGGCCGCTACCGCCGCGCGATCGAGGACGCCCCGGCCGACGCCGACGCCGACGCCTGACGCGGCCCGCCGCGACACCGAGACGCCCGACGCGGGCCGCCGAGACGTCGCGACGACCGCCGCCTGACGGACGAGACGGCGGCGTCCGGCCGCGGCCCACGGGCTAGCCTTGGGGGCCGTGACCCACGACCTCTCGCCGACGCCCCGCGAGCAGCTGCTCGCCCTCATCCAGGACCTCGCGGTCGTGCACGGGAAGGTCACGCTGTCGTCGGGCCGCGAGGCCGACTACTACGTCGACCTGCGCCGCGTCACGCTGCACCACCGCGCGGCCCCGCTCATCGGCCACCTCATGCTCGACCTGCTCGAGGAGGTCGGGCTCGGCACGGCCGAGATCGACGCGGTCGGTGGTCTGACGCTCGGCGCCGACCCCGTCGCGACGTCCCTGCTGCACGCGGCCGCGTCGCGCGGGCAGGACCTCGACGCGTTCGTCGTCCGCAAGGAGGCGAAGGCCCACGGCATGCAGCGGCGCATCGAGGGCCCCGACATCGCGGGGCGTCGGGTCGTCGTCCTGGAGGACACCTCGACGACGGGCGGCTCGCCGATCGCGGCCGTCGAGGCCGCGCGCGAGGTCGGCGCCGAGGTCATGGGTGTCGCGGTGATCGTGGACCGCGCGACGGGCGCGCAGGCGAAGATCGAGGCCCTCGGCGTCCCCTACCACTCCCTCTTCAGCCTGGCGGACCTCGGCCTGGCCTGACGGGACGACCTCAGACGACGACGAGCGTCGCGGCTCAGACGACGACGAGCGTCGCGGCGGTGACGACGACCGTCGCGGCGATCTCGCCGAGCCCGATCACCTTCGCCGACGGCCACGGTCGGCGCCGGGGGACGAGCGCCGCGCGCACCAGCAGCCCGAGGGCGACGACCCCGCACACGACGGCACCGGCCACGTCGGGCGCGGCCACGACGACCGCGCCGAGCGCGCCCGCCACGAGCACCCCGTGGTACCCGACCGAGACGGCGAGCACCGTCCGGTCGCCGCGGTCGCGGATGAGCGACTTCACGTACGGGACCGTGCCGAGGAAGTAGGCGGCGAGCAGGCCCGTCGCCGCCCACGTGCGCGCGTCGTCGGCGCCGGGCAGCGGGCCGGGGGAGCCCAGACCCGCGGACACGACCGTCATGAGCATCGCCGCGACGACGGTGACGCCGTCGTTCAGCCAGGACCGGTCCGCCCGTCGCGCCGAGCAGACGAGACTCACCGCCAGCAGGGCGCCGAAGACGGGCGCCCACCACAGCACCGACGGCGCGCTCGCGACGAGCGCGAGCCCCAGCACCGTCGTCGCGATGCCGTACGCCCGGACGGGCGGCAGGTACCGCGGCCGACGGGACGCCTTCAGCCACAGCCCCGCGGCGTTGTACGCGAGGAACGCCACGAGCCAGGCGACGAGCAGCAGCCCGTGCCGCCACGTCGGCCCGGCGAGCAGGGCGCCCACCAGCACCGGGACGACGAGCATCGCCCACGCGCCGTGCTGCTGCGGCACCCAGCCCGGTCCGCGACGGCGGCGGGCCGGGGTGACGCGGTGCGGGG
>NZ_JAAXOY010000511.1 GCF_012396155.1 Cellulomonas septica
CTGGTCCGCCGTCCGGGCGACGAGCACGCCGCCGAAGCCGTCGATCCGCTGCACCCGGCCCGGCAGGTCGAGCGCCCAGTAGCGCACGCCGTCGTCGAGCCCGAGGCCGACCAGCTGCGCCGTGCCGTCCGGCGCCAGGCCGGGAGCGAGCACCAGCGCACCGTCCGTCAGCGGCGTCCACGGCATCGGGTCGCCCGCGTCGGACACCCAGCGGACCCGGCCGTCCGACGCGTCCACCACGCCGAACCGCGTCAGACCCGACACCAGCAGCCGCTCGGACACGCGCGCCCGCACGTCGAGCATCGTGTCGGTCGACCACCGCACGCGGCCCGTCCCCGCGTCCACGCCGCGCAGCCGGGAACCGTCGTCCACGACGAGCACGTCGGCCGCCGTGCCGTCGTCGAGCGTGAAGGGCACCGGCAGGCCGTCCACGGCGAAGCGCTCCGCACCGTCCGGGCCGTGCACCTGGCCCCCGCCGACCGTCGCCCACGTCGCGAAGCCCTCCTGCAGCGCCACGACCTGCAGGTTCCGGTACGGCGCCCCCGTCGTCAGGACCGCGCCGTCGTCGACGTCGAGGACCGTCGTGACGACGCCCTCGACGACCACCACGTCGCGCGCGACCGTCGCGTCGGCGACGCGGCTCAACGTGATCGACTCCAGCACGTCCGGCGTCGTGTACGTCCAGCGCACGTCACCGCCGACCCCCGCGCGCCGCTCGGCGACCGCGTGGCCCGCGTCGTCGAGCGTCACCAGCACGACGTCGTCGCCCACGCGGCCCGCCTCGACGAGCGCCTGGTCGACCTCCCACTCCCCGAGCTGCTCGCCGTCGGCCGCGTCGAGCGCGACGACCCGGGTGTGCGCGGGCTCGTCGACCGACGCGTCGTCCGAGTACACGACGCGTGGCTCGGTCACCAGGCACACGACGAGCCCGCCGACGTCCTCCCCGCGGGACGGGCACGCGACGAGGCTGCTCTCGAAGCCGGAGACCTGCACGGGCGCCAGGTCCTGCGACCACAGCGCCGTGCCGTCGGCCGCGTCGTGCGCGGTCACGAGCCACCGACCGTCCTGCGCGGAGACCAGCACCACCGTGCCGTCGGCGGACACCACCGCGCGGAGCCGGTCGGAGAGCCCGTCCGGCGCCAGGTACAGCGTCGGGACGAGCACCACGTCGTACCCGTCGAGCGCCGCCGTCGCGGGCAGCACGTCCACCGGGACGCCCGCGTCGAGCAGCGACCGGTGCAGGCGTCGGGCCTGGTCGAGGTAGCGGACGTCGACCGTCGGGTGCGCCTCGAGCTCGGCGGCCCACCACGCCTGCGTGTCCCACAGCAGCGCGACGCGCGCCTGCTCGACGACGCTCCCCCGCACCTCCGCGAGCCGCCCGAGCGTGGCACCCAGCTCGACGACGTCCCGGAACAGCGCCGAGTCGCGGCCGGCGTGCGGCACCATCCCCGAGTGGTACTTCTCGGCACCCGCCCGGGACTGCCGCCACTGGAAGAACAGCGCGCCGTCGGCGCCGCGCGCGACGTGCTGCAACGAGTTCCGCAGCAGCTGGCCGGGGTTCTTCGCGAGGTTGCGCGGCTGCCAGTTCACCGCGCTCGTCGAGTGCTCCATGACGAGCCACGGCTCACCGCCCGCGAGCCCGCGCACGCGGTCGGCGCTGAACGCGAGCTCCGCCCAGCCGTCCGGGTCCGCCGCCCACAGGTAGTGGTCGTTCGAGACCAGGTCGACGAGCGGCGTCGTGGCCGCGTAGTCGAGCTGGTGGAACTCGCCCATCACCATGTAGTTCGTCGTGACCGGCAGGTGCGGCGTGACCTCGCGCAGCACCGCGGCCTCCGCGGCGAGGTGGTCGACGAACGCGTCGGACGAGAACCGCTCGAAGTCGAGGCGCTGCCCCGGGTTCGGGATCGTCGTCGTGCGCCGCGGCGGCAGCACCTGGTCGAACGACGCGTACCGCTGCCCCCAGAAGGCGGTGCCCCACGCGAGGTTGAGCGCGTCGACGTCGTCGTAGCGCGTGCGCAGCCAGTCGCGGAACGCCGCCCCGGACACGTCGCAGTAGCAGCGCCCGTTGTGGCACGCGAGCTCGTTCGACACGTGCCACATCCGCACGGCCGGGTGCTGTCCGTACCGCTCGGCCAGGACGCGGGCGATCCGCAGCGCGTGCTCGCGCAGCACCGGGCTGCTCGGGCACCACGACTCGCGGCTGCCCTGCGTGTACCGCAGGCCGTCCGCGTCGACCGGCAGCATCTCCGGGTGCTTGAGATGGAGCCACACGGGCGGCGCGGCACTGGGCGTCGCGAGGTCGACGCCGATGCCGTTCTCGTGCAGCAGGTCGAGCACGCGGTCGAGCCACTCGAACCGGTAGACGCCCTCCTCCGGCTCGAGCTCGCCCCACGAGAAGATCCCGACGCTCACGAGGTTGACCCCCGCCTCGCGCATGAGCGCGACGTCCTCCTGCCAGACCTCCTCCGGCCACTGCTCCGGGTTGTAGTCGCCGCCGAACGCGAGGCCCTCGGTGGGCCAGCGCGCGCTCACCGGGTCACCGCCACGAGCACGTCCCACGCGCCGAGCGTCACCGTGGCGCCCGCGTCGAGCGGGCCTCCCGGCTCGTCCGGCGGCGGCGGGTCCGCGGGACGGTCGCCCCG
>NZ_JAAXOY010000512.1 GCF_012396155.1 Cellulomonas septica
CGACGCACAGGTCGTGGCGTCGGTCGCGGGCGGGTCGCGGACGGAGAGCGTGCAGCTCGATGTCCGGGCGCTGCCGGCCGGGTCGGCCAGCGGCCCGGCGGGGGCACGTCCGATGTGCACGTCCCCGGCCGCCGACGGCGTTCGTCAGCGCACGGCACCTGCCCGAGGGTGACGTGTACGTGCGCTACGAGGCCACCGAGGACCTCCCCACCCAGGTCGTGCGCGTCACGTGCGACGCGGCCGTCGAGTCGCACCCCGTGATCTCGCCCGACGGCACGTGGATCGCGTGGGCGACGACGCGCGACGGGACGTGGTCGATCGTCCGCGCGAGCATCGACGACCTCGCCTTCCCGGACGACCTCGACTGGTGCGAGGAGGTCGGCGACCAGGCCGAGGCGGTGACGACGGGCGGGGCCGACGAGACGTGGCCCGCGTGGACGTCGGACGGCGACCGGATCGTCTACAGCAGCACCGAGTCCGACCCGCTGGGCGACCTGTGGTCGGTGTCGACCGACACCCTCGAGCCCGTCCAGCTCACCCGCGGGCCGGCGGCCGAGACGCAGCCGACGGTCTCGCCGTGGGGCGACACCGCCGCGACCGTGGCGTTCACCACCTCGCAGTTCCGCCCCGACGGCTCCCTCGGGCTGGTCGGCATCGGCAGGGACGGGCAGCCCGCGAGCCTGTTCGAGGGCAACGACGGCGCGGTCGTCGACCTCTACCCGCCCGGCGCCGGCACCGAGGAGTACCCGGGCCGCGTCCAGGCGTCCGAGCCGACGTTCGGCCAGGTCGACGACGTCGCGTGGCTGGCCTGGACGAGCCGGGAGGTGGATCCCGCGGGCGACGTGTGGGTCGGGTTCCTCGACGACAGCGAGGCCGGCATCACCGTCGAGTTCCAGGAGCCCGTGATCGCGACGCTGGGGCGCAGCGAGTCGCACCCGTCCTGGGGGTCCGTGTTCGAGAGCGGCGAGGGCGAGACGCCCGCGGCGTACCTGACCTTCACCGACGCACCGCGGCTCGTCGACATCCACGACGTGCGCGCCGACGGCACCGGGGACCTGCGGATCCTGGCGAACCGCACCGAGCAGCCGCCGCCCGACGAGCCCAGCGCGCCGCCGCCCGAGCCGCTGCACGAGCTGTCGCCCGCGTACCACCCGGCCGGGGACGAGCTCGCGTACGCCTCGGAGAACGCGGCGCCCGTGCCCTTCGGGTGGTCCCTCTCGCAGGTGCTCCGGAGCACGCCGGCCGACCAGAACGCGGGGACCGTCCTCGACTACCCGGCCGGTCCGTTCGACGCCGAGCCGGCGTGGTCGCCGGACGGCACGCGCGTGGCGTTCGCCCGCTCGTCCGACCCGACGGGCAACGCGCCGACCCTGCTCTACGTCGCCGACCTCTCCACGAGCCCGGCGACGGTCACGCAGCTCACCGAGGGGGCCGAGGGCCTGCTCTTCGAGGACCACGACCCGACGTGGACGCCCGACGGGTCACGCCTGTACTTCAGCCGCTGGTTCCTCGACGACCGTGGCGCGGACGTGCCGCCCCCCGAGCGGTACGCCGTCACGGCCACGACGATCTGGTCGGTCGACGCGGCAGGCGCGGCGCCCGCGCAGCCGTTCGTCGTGGGGAACCCCTGCTTCCCGGCGGCCTCGTGCCCGCAGGTGGTCGCCGGGCGCTCTCCCGCCCTGTCGCCCGACGGCACGCGCCTCGCGGTCGTCGACCTGGGCACCCGCAACCTCGGCCTCGCGGGACTCCCGCTCACGGGCGCCGTCGCGCTCGGCGGCATCGGGGTCCTCACCCTCGACACGACCGGGACCGGGTCCCCCGTGGCGAGCACCGTCGCGCTCACCGGGATCCGCAGCGACGGCAGCGCGACGCCCTCGCGACCGGTCGTCGACGGCACCGACAACCCGGCCTGGTCGCCCGACGGGACCGAGATCGCGTTCTCCGCGCACCGCGCGGGACAGCCGAAGCAGCGCGGCATCTGGGCGGTGTCGGCCGCCGACGGGTCGGGCCTGCGGGTCGTCACCGACACCCAGGGGAACCAGGACGAGCCCGCGTACCGGCCGTACGCCGACCTCGCGGTGACGCTCGCGGCGGCACCGGCGCCCGACGGCTCGACGACGCTCACCGTGACCGTGAGCAACGCCGGTCCCGGCCTGGTGCGCGCGGCGCAGGTCGACGTCGAGCTGCCGCCCGGGCTGACGACGACCGGCCTGCCGGGCTGCACCGTCGCCGGTCAGCAGCTCACGTGCCCCGTCACGACACCCCTGCCGCCGGGCGGGGCACCCGTCGCGCTCGCCGTCCCGGTCCAGGGCGCGGCGACCACGGCCGGCCCGATCACCGCGGTCGTCACGAGCACGAGCCCCGAGCGGGACGTCACCGACAACACCGCGACGCTCACGCCGGCCGCACCCGGCGTGTCCGTGACGGTCGTGGTCACGCCGACGCTGTGGGTCGGCGGGCTGCCGGGCACCGCGACGTTCACGGTCACGAACCTCGGGTCCCAACCGGCCGAGGACGTCACGCTCACGACGGCCTTCCCGGCGGTCGTGACGACGGCGGGCGGCGACCCGTGCACGTCCGGACCCGGCGTCTGCGCGCTGGGGACGGTCGCGCCCGGCACGCCGCGCGTCGTGGAG
>NZ_JAAXOY010000513.1 GCF_012396155.1 Cellulomonas septica
CCGAGCACGGGCTCGCGCGCGCCGACGACGGCCCGCGGACCGGCCTCGGACGGGCCGAGCACGCGGGGGAGCTGCACCCGGTGCCCGAGCCCGCGCTCGAGCAGGTCGAGCCGGTAGTCGTTCGTCACCGGCGACCAGTAGCCCGTGCCGGACGCGTCGGACCGGTCGGTGACGAGCTGGTCGAGGCCCGCCGCACCCGTGCCGGCGCCGTTGCCGGCGAGTCGCCACGTCAGCCAGTCGTGGGGGAGGGCGACGGCGGCGACGCGGTCGGCGTTCTGCGGCTCGGCGTCGCGCAGCCAGCGCAGCTTCGTGACGGTGAGCGACGCGACCGGGACCGAGCCGACCGCGTCGGCCCACGCCTGCGCGCCCTTCTCCACGTCGCCGTCGCCGAGCTCGGCGATGAGGTCGGTCGCGGCCTGCGCCGAGCGCGTGTCGTTCCACAGCAGCGCCTCGCGGACCACCTCACCCGAGGAGTCGAGCGCGACCATGCCGTGCTGCTGCCCGCCGACGGAGATTGCGTCGACGTCGTCGAGGCCGCCCGCGTCCGCGATCGCGGTCTGCAGGGCGTCCCACCAGTGGCGCGGGTCGACGGACGTGCCGTCGGGGTGCGAGGCGCGGCCCTGGCGGACCAGCTCCCCGGTGTCGGCGTCGCGGACGACGACCTTGCAGGACTGCGTGGAGGAGTCCACGCCGGCGACGAGCGTCATGAGGCTTCCTTCGGCGGGCGGACCGGCGGCGTCGCGCGGTCCGGGAGCGGGGCCGGGTGAGGGGTGGAGCGAGGGGGGCGGTGCCGCGACGACCCGACCCCGGGGGACGGGGCCGGGTCGTCCGGACGGCCGACGACGCCGCCCGCCCGGTGCGGAGCCGGGGCGGGCGGCGTCGCGGGTGTCAGCGAGCGCCGAGCGCGTGCTCGAGCGCGAGCTGGTTCAGGCGGACGAACCCGAAGCCGCGCTCGGCGACCGCGTCGACGTCGAGGTCCTCGTAGGACGAGGTGTCGGCGAGCAGGTCGTCGAGGGTCTCGCCCTCGGCGAGCGTGGGCTGCGACAGCTCGAGCACGCCGGCGGCCTCGAGGGCCTCCTGCACCTCGGGGTCGGCGCGGAACGCCTGCGCGCGCTCCTTGAGCAGGATGTACGTCGCCATGTTGGCCGACGCCGAGTCCCAGACGCCCTGGAAGTCCTCGGTGCGCGACGGCTTGTAGTCGAAGTGGACCGGGCCGTCGTAGCGGGGGCCGCCACCCGGGAAGCCGTTCTCGAGCAGGTCGACCGTCGCGAACGCGGAGAACAGGTCGCCGTGGCCGAAGACGAGGTCCTGGTCGTACTTGATGGACTTCTGGCCGTTGAGGTCGATGTGGAAGAGCTTGCCCGCCCACAGCGCCTGGGCGATGCCCTGCGTGTAGTTGAGGCCGGCCATCTGCTCGTGGCCCACCTCGGGGTTGAGGCCGACGATGTCGGCGTTCTCGAGGCGGTCGATCAGGGCGATCGCGTGGCCGATCGTCGGCAGGAGGATGTCGCCGCGGGGCTCGTTCGGCTTGGGCTCGATCGCGATCTTGAGGTCGTAGCCCTTGCTCTTGATGTACGCGGCGACGGTGTCGATGCCCTCGGCGTAGCGGTCGTGCGCGGCCTTGAGGTCCTTGGCCGAGTCGTACTCGGCGCCCTCGCGGCCGCCCCACATGACGAACGTCGACGCGCCGAGCTCGGCGGCGAGGTCGACGTTGCGGACGACCTTGCGCAGGCCGTAGCGGCGCACGCGGCGGTCGTTCGAGGTGAACGCGCCGTCCTTGAAGATCGGGTGGCTGAAGGTGTTGGTCGTGACCATCTCGACCGTGATGCCGGTGTCCGACAGCGCCTGCTTGAAGCGGTCGAGGATGCGGTCGCGCTCGGCCGCGTCGGAGCCGAAGGGCACGACGTCGTCGTCGTGGAACGTCACGTGCGACGCGCCGAGCTCGGCCAGCTTGTGGACCGACTCGACCGGGTCCAGCCACGGCCGCGAGGCGCTGCCGAACTGGTCCTGGGCGTTCCAGCCGACGGTCCACAGGCCGAAGGAGAACTTGTCGTCGCGGGTGGGCTTGCGGACCATCACGGACCTCTCGTCGTCGAGTGCCCTCGCGCGGCGGGGTCTGCCGCACGAGATTTGTTGTATGGATGAACTTATGGCGGATCCCGGCTAGGGTCAACCCCGTGAAGGCGACGGCGGCGCGGCAGGGGAGCCTGCGGGAGCACAACCTCGGGCTCGTGCTGCGCCAGGTGCTCGACGCGGCGGCGACCGGTGCCACCCCACCGTCGCGCGCCGACGTCGCCGCCGCGACCGGACTGACCCGGGCCACCGTCTCGTCGCTCGTCGACCGTCTCGTCGCCGGGGGGCTCGTCGCCGAGCTCGACCCCGTCCCGACGCAGCGCGCGGGTCGTCCCGCCGTCCCGCTCACCGCCGCCGCCGGCACGCTCGCCGCGCTGGGCGCCGAGGTGAACGTCGACTACCTGGGCGTCCGCGTCCTCGACCTCGCCCGCGGCGTGCTCGTCGAGCACGTCGAGCACGGCGACTTCCGGGGGAGCCACCCGACCGACGTCCTTCCCCGCCTCGGTGCCCTCGTCGACGCCGCGGTCGACGAGCTCGCCGCGCCGGCCGTGGCACGCGAGCC
>NZ_JAAXOY010000514.1 GCF_012396155.1 Cellulomonas septica
CGGATCCCGGCGCGCCGCGGCAGCGTCAGCCGGAACGACGCCCCGCGCGCGGGCCGTCCCCAGGCCTCCAGCCAGCCGCCGTGCAGGTGCGCGTCCTCGAGGGAGATCGCCAGTCCCAGGCCCGTCCCGCCCGTCGTGCGGGCGCGTGCGGGATCCGCGCGCCAGAACCGGTCGAACACGTGCTCGGCCTCGTCGGCCGTCATGCCGACGCCGTGGTCGCGGACCGTCACGGCGACCGCGTGCGCGTCGCCCGCGACCGTGACCTCGACCTGGGTGCCCTCCGCGTGCTCGACCGCGTTGACCAGGAGGTTGCGCAGGATCCGCTCGACGCGGCGAGGGTCGATGTCGGCGACGCACCGGTCCTCGGGGACGACGACGCGCAGCCACGAGCCGCGCCGCTCGGCGAGCGGGCCGGCCAGGTCGACCGCACGCACCACGACGTCGCGCACGTCGCGGCCCTCGACGTCGAGCACGGCGGCGCCCGCGTCGAACCGGCTGATCTCGAGCAGGTCGGCGAGCAGGTCCTCGAAGCGGTCGAGCTGCGTCTGGAGGAGCTCGGCCGAGCGCTTCGTCGCGGGGTCGAAGTCGTCGCGCGCCGCGTGCAGCACCTCGCCCGCCATGCGGATCGTGGTGAGCGGCGTGCGGAGCTCGTGCGACACGTCCGACACGAACCGCCGCTGCACCGCGGACAGCTCCTCCATGCGGTGGATCTGGTCCTGCAGGCTCTCGGCCATCTCGTTGAACGAGTGCGCGAGCGTCGCCATCTCGTCCTCGCCGCGCTCCGGCAGCCGCTCCGACAGGTGCCCGTCGGCGAGCCGCTCCGCGACGAGCGCGGCCCGGCGCACGGGGTGCACGGTCTGCCGGGTGACGAGCCACGTCATCGAGCCGAGCAGCAGCACGAGCACGACGCCCGCGAGCGCGAGCGTGCGCTGCAGGAAGTCGAGCCGGTCCTGCTCCGCCTGGAGGCTGTAGAGGAAGAACAGCTGGTAGCGGCCCACGACGGGGACCTGGACCTCCTGGCCGACGACGATCGCGGGCTCGACGCGTCCGTCGTCGGTCTCCACGCCGACCGACTGCCAGTGCTGCCCGCCCTCGGCCACCGCGAGCTGCAGGTCGTCGCTCACGACGTCGATGAGGGACCCGTCGGAGGCGGCCGCACCACCGGTCACGGGCGACGTCTGCCCCGGCGCCCGCAGGAGGAAGACCTCGCGCTCCCCCGACGTGCCGGTCCGCTGCGACTGCGCGACGTCGCGCAGCAGCCGCCGCACGTCCGGGCCGAGCGTCGCGTTGGACGAGGCGAACGTGTCCTGCGCCTGCTGGGTGCTGCGGGCGCTCTCGTCCAGCACCTGGTCGCGGCGCGCGTCGAACAGGCCGTCGCGCATGCGCTCGCCGACGTAGAGGCCCACGCACGCGAGCGCGACGAGACCGATGACGAGCGTCGAGGCGATGACGCGGAACTGCAGGGAGCCGCGCCACGCCCGGGGCCAGGCGCGCACCCGTCGCAGCGTCCGGGCCCTCGTCAGGCGCCAGACGCTGTTCACGCGCGGCACGGCGCAGCCCCGCCCGACGTCACGTGGGCGTCACGCCCGCCTTGTAGCCGACCCCGCGGACGGTCACGACGATCTCCGGCTGCTCCGGGTCGTTCTCGATCTTCGAGCGCAGCCGCTGGACGTGCACGTTCACGAGCCGCGTGTCCGCCGCGTGCCGGTAGCCCCACACCTTCTCGAGCAGGACCTCGCGCGTGAACACCTGCCACGGCTTGCGCGCGAGCGCGACGAGCAGGTCGAACTCGAGCGGGGTCAGCGAGATCGGGCGGCCCGCGCGCGCGACGCGGTGACCGGGCACGTCGATCGTGACGTCCCCGATCGACAGGTGCTCGGGGGCGGGCTCGTCGCTGCGCCGCAGCCGGGCCCGCACGCGCGCGACGAGCTCCTTGGGCTTGAACGGCTTCGAGATGTAGTCGTCGGCGCCGGACTCGAGGCCGAGCACGACGTCGACCGTGTCGCTCTTCGCCGTGAGCATGACGATCGGCACGCCCGACTCGGCACGGATCTGGCGGCACACCTCGTTGCCGTCGCGCCCGGGCAGCATGAGGTCGAGCAGCACGAGGTCGGGCTGGGTCGCCCGGAACGTCCCGAGCGCCTCGTCCCCGTCCTCGCAGAAGACGGGCTCGAAACCCTCGGAGCGCAGCACGATGCCGATCATCTCGGCGAGCGCGGTGTCGTCGTCGACCACCAGCACACGTCCCTTCATGCGCCACATTGTGGCACCGCCACCTGTCGATCCAGGACGGGTCCCTCCGGACGGCCCACAGATCACCCGCACCTCCACCGGCGGCGAACGGCGACGTGGCACGATGGGCGTCGCCCGGGGGCCACCCCTCGAGCCGCACACCAGCCCGAGGAGGCAGCGCTCCGCATGACGAGCCCGCAGGACGACGCGCCCCGCCCGCCGGCGTGGGCCGCACCACCGCCGGCGGTCAAGGTCCCCGCGCACAAGCGGCGCTGGTTCTGGCCGACGGTCGTCGGCGTCGTCGCCTTCGTCCTCGGCGCGATCGCGGGTGGAGGGGGAGAAGCTCCCACGCCCAG
>NZ_JAAXOY010000515.1 GCF_012396155.1 Cellulomonas septica
CTGACCGCGCGCTGGCACCGCCGGCTCGACGACGTCCTCGCGGTCGCCGGTGCCCGTGGCCCACGCGGCACCCCGGCGGGCGACACGACCGGCCCGCGCGCGACGTGGACGGCATGATGTCCGACGTGACGACGCAGCCACGCGACCTGAGCCCGGCCACGACGGCCGCACGCGTGCTCGTGCAGGCGCTCGCCACGCTCGGCGTGCGGGACGTCGTGCTCGCCCCCGGGTCCCGCAGCGCACCCCTCGCCTACGCGCTCGCGGACGCCGCCCGTCCCGACGACGAGCGTCCTGCCGGTGCCCCCGCGATCCGCCTGCACGTGCGGATCGACGAGCGGTCCGCCGGCTTCCTGGCCCTGGGGCTCGCGCGTGCCGCGGCGCACGACGAGGACGGTGCCCGGCCCGTCGCCGTCGTCACCACATCAGGCACGGCCGTCGCGAACCTGCACCCCGCGGTCCTCGAGGCGCACCACGCGGGCGTCCCCCTGCTCCTTCTCACGGCGGACCGCCCGCACGAGCTGCGCGGGACCGGCGCCAACCAGACGACCGTGCAGCCCGGGATCTTCGGTGCCGCCGTGCGGCTCGCCGCCGACGTGCCCGCACCGGTCGGCCTGCCCGACGAGGCCCGCGACCTGCGCCACCTCGTCGTGCTCCTGCGGGACGCCGACGACGAGACGGGTGCCGGTCCCGGGGTGCGCACCGAGACGCTCGCGTCCGTCGGCGAGCTCGTCGCGCGCGTGCAGGCGACCGGTGTCGACGTGTCCCTGCGTCGGTCGGGACCGGTCGACGCGCTCACGACGACGGGCGCGGTCGGGCCGCTCGCCCAGCTCGTCGTCTACCGGACGGTCCAGGAGGGCCTCGCGAACGCCGCGCGGCACGCCCCCGGGTCGTCGTGCGTCGTCGACCTCGACGCGCTCGACGACGCGGCCCTCGTCGTCGTCGTCCGCAACGGTCCACCGCCCGCGGGTGCGGACCGGCCGCCGCACGATCCCGGCTACGGGCTCGTGGGGATGCGTGAGCGGGCCGAGGTCACGGGCGCGACGCTCCGCTACGGTCCGACCGGTGACGGTGGCTGGGAGGTGCGCCTCACGGTCCCGCGCGCCGACCTGCCCACGACCGACGGGAGTGCCGCACCATGACCGCGCCGACCGACGGCTCCCCCGACGCGGTCCTGGTCGTCGTCGCCGACGACCAGGCCCTGGTCCGCACCGGGCTCGCCACCATGCTCGGCACCGAGCCCGGCATCGTCGTCGTCGGGCAGGCCGCGGACGGGGCGACCACGGTCGAGCTCGCCCGCACGCTGCGACCCGACGTCGTGTGCATGGACATCCGCATGCCGGGCACGGACGGCATCACCGCCACGCGTGCGCTGTGCGGACCCGACGTCGACGACCCGGTCCCGGTGCTCGTGCTCACGACGTTCGACGTCGACGAGTACCTGTTCGGCGCCCTCGAGGCCGGCGCGTCCGGCTTCCTGCTCAAGGACGCCGAGCCCGAGACGCTGATCGAGGCCGTGCGGTCCGTCGCCGCCGGACACGGCATGCTCGCCAACGCGCTCACCAAGCGCGTGCTGCGCGAGGTCGTGACGCGACGCCGCACCCAGCCGGTGACCGCCGGACGCGCGACCGACCTGCTGACGCCGCGCGAGCTCGACATCCTGCTGCTCCTGGCGCAGGGCATGTCCAACGAGGAGATCGCGACCGCCCTCGTGCTCGAGGTCTCCACGATCAAGTCCCACCTGGCCCGGGCGATGCCCAAGCTCGGCGTGAAGTCCCGCCTGCAGGCGGTCGTCTGGGCGTACCAGAACGGCATCGTCGAGCTCACCGGCTGACGCGGCGGGCGGCCCTGCATCGAAGGATGCAAGCCGCGTGATGCCGTCGCAGGAGGCTCGTGTCCCCCCGCTCCGGATTCCTAGCGTGATGGCGACATCAGCCAGGAGAGGAGCCACCATGACGACCACGGCGACACGGACCGATGTGTCCGTGCAGCTCACGGACGTGCACAAGACCTACCGCGGCGCGACCGAGGTGCACGCGCTGCGCGGCGTCTCGATCACGCTCCGACCCGGATCGCTCACCGCGATCATGGGCCAGTCCGGCTCCGGGAAGTCGACGCTGCTGAACTGCGCGGCGGGCCTCGACGTGCCCACGAGCGGCCGGGTGGTGATCGGCGGACGCGACCTCACCGGCCTCTCCGCCGACGAGCTCACGCGCTTCCGGCGCGACCACGTCGGCTTCGTCTTCCAGGCGTACAACCTCGTCGGGCACCTCACCGTCGCCGAGAACATCCAGCTGCCCGTGCTCCTCGCGGGCCGGGTGCCGGACCTCCGGTGGCAGGCGCAGCTGCTCGCGGCGCTCGGGCTGCACGGCGTCGAGGAGCGCCTGCCCGGGCACCTGTCCGGCGGGCAGGCCCAGCGGGTGGCGATCGCCCGCGCCCTGTTCACGCGTCCCGAGGTCGTCTTCGCGGACGAGCCGACGGGCGCGCTCGACTCGCGCAGCAGCGCGCAGGTGCTCGGCCTCCTGCGGGACACGGCGGCCGCGCTCGGGCAGACGGTCGTGCTCGTCACGCACGACAGCCGCGTGGCCGCGACGGCCGAGCGCGTCGTGCTCATCGCCGACGGCGTCGTC
>NZ_JAAXOY010000516.1 GCF_012396155.1 Cellulomonas septica
CGACTGCCACGTGCAGACGCACGCCTCGTTGCCCTCGGGGTCGGCGAGCACCCAGAACGCGGGCGCGCGCGTGTCCGAGAGCAGCCGGCCGCCGGCGGCGACCGCGGCGTCGACCCGCGCCTGCGCCTGGTCGTGCGGCACGGTGACGTCGAGGTGGATGCGGTTGCGCTGCGGCCGGGGCTCGTCCATCTGCTGGAACCAGAACGTGGGCCCCTCGCCGGCGGGGTCGACGAGGCCGTTCTCGTCGTCGCCGGGCTGGTCCTCGTAGGCCAGCACGGCCTTCCAGAACGGACGGACCGCGGGGATGTCGAGCGCGTCGACCGCGACCTCGAGCAGCTCGCTGCGCGGCACGTCGGCGGTCAGACCGAGCTCGTCGGCGAGCGCGCTGACCGTCGCGGCGAGGTCCACGTCGCGCTGCGTCAGGCCGGCCACGTCGTGGCTCGACGTCGTGACCGTGACCTGGCCCCAGCGCAGCAGCACGTCGGGGTGGTGGTTCGCGGCGTCGGCGGCCTCGGCGACCCGGGCGACGAACGCCGCGCCCTGCGCGAAGTCGGCGGCGCGGAACGTCGCGCGCAACCGACCGAGCAGGACGCGCCAGTGCCGCGCGTCGACGGCGTCGGTGACGACGGAGTGCGGGAGCTTCTCGGTTCCACCCATGCGGCCACCCTCCCACCGGCGGACGACGCGCACGACCCCGTCCTCGCGCCCGCCCGGGGCCCCGTCGCGGTCCCCAGGACGGCGTCGCGGCTCGGGACGTCAGCGCTGGAGGGCCGCCTCGGCCTCCGACTCGGCGCCCGCGCG
Organism: Cellulomonas septica; assembly: GCF_012396155.1. Classification (GTDB taxonomy): domain Bacteria; phylum Actinomycetota; class Actinomycetes; order Actinomycetales; family Cellulomonadaceae; genus Cellulomonas; species Cellulomonas septica. The sequence continues at coordinate 802 of NZ_JAAXOY010000516.1, forward strand.
GATGTGGCGGGTCACCCACGGGGCGACCGCGAACATCGCGCCGGCGAAGACGAGCGCGACCAGGCCGATGCCGCCGAAGTACGCGGTGTCGCTCGCGCCCTCGGTCGCCTGGACGAGCTGCGCGGTGATCGCGTTGCCCGCGGCGGGCGCGAGGAACCACAGGGCCATGGCCTGCCCACGGAACGCCTTCGGGGCGAGCAGGGTCGTCGCGGCGAGGCCCACGGGCGACAGGCACAGCTCGCCGATCGTCTGCAGCAGGTAGACGCCGCCGAGCACCCAGGGCGGCGACTTGGTGTCCGCGAACACCGCGGACATCCCCGCGAGGAACACGAAGCTGAGCGCGGCGAACGTCAGCCCGATCGCGAACTTCACGGCGGTCGGCGGGCGGTCGTCGAGCTTGACCCACAGCCAGGCGAACACGGGCGCCAGCAGGATGATGAGCGCGGGGTTGATCGACTGGAACAGCTCGGGCGAGAGCGTCGTGCCCAGGACCTCGAGGTCGGTGCGGCTCTCGGCGTACTGCGCGAGCGTGCTCGCGGCCTGCTCGAAGATCATCCAGAACAGCGTCGCGGCGACGAACAGCGGGACGTAGGCGCGCAGCCGGGACCGTTCGTGGTCGGTGACCTTGGGCGACCGGAACATCACCCAGAGCGTCGCGACCGGCGCCACGAGCGCCAGGTAGGACAGCGCGTCGACGAACGTCGCGGGGCCGAAGCCGCCGCTGACGACCCACGCGACCGCGACCGCGACGAGCACGCCCAGGACGACCACGAGGACCATGCGCGTGACGCCCGGGCGGTCCGCGGCGGTCAGCGGGTTCGGGGCCACGTCGCCCGCGCCGCCGAGGAGCCGACGACCGAGCACGAAGAACACGAGCGCGATGCCCATGCCGACCGCCGCGACGGCGAAGCCGGCGTGGTACCCGCCGATCGACCGCGCGAGGCCGACGACGAGCGGGGCCGCGAGCGACCCGATGTTGATGCCCATGTAGAAGATCGAGAACGCCGAGTCGCGTCGCGGGTCCTCGCGGCCGTACAGCTCGCCGACCATGCTCGACACGTTGGGCTTGAGCAGGCCCGTGCCGAGCGCGACGAGCCCGATGCCCAGGTAGGAGAACCCGGCCGACGGGATCGTGAGCGCGACGTGCCCGGCCGCGATGACGACGCCGCCGTACAGGACGGACCGGCGCGCTCCGATCACGCGGTCCGCGAGCCAGCCGCCGACGACCGACAGCAGGTAGACGCCCGTCCCGTACGCCGCGACCATCGCGGCGCCGAGCGTGTCGTCGAGCCCCAGCCCGCCGTTCGCGACCGAGTCCGTCAGGTAGAAGAGCAGGATCGCGCGCATGCCGTAGTAGCTGAACCGCTCCCACAGCTCGGTGTTGAAGAGCGTGAACAGGCCCATCGGGTGGCCGAAGAACGCGCGGTCCCGCGGCACCTCCCGGCGGTGCGGCTCCTCGGACGGCTTGCGCAGCGCGCTCGCGCCGGACGGCTCCGTCTGCTCGGTCATGGTTCATGGAACCGCCGTCGGACCGTCGGCACCAGCGGTCGCCGCCGGGGTCGGCCGCCGTTACCGTCGCCGGGTGCCCACGATCCACTGGTTCCGCCGCGACCTGCGGCTCGCGGACAACCCGTCGCTCGTCGCGGCGGTCGAGGCCGCGCGGCGGGCCGACGACGAGGTCGTGGCCATGTTCGTGGTCGACCCCGCCCTGTGGGCGGCGGCCGGCGCCCCGCGGCTCGCGTACCTGGCCCGGTCGCTGCACGCGCTCGACGAGGCGAC
>NZ_JAAXOY010000517.1 GCF_012396155.1 Cellulomonas septica
CGAGCCGACCCCACCGCCACCCGTCCCGGCCCGCAGGAGGGCCGTCCGGCCACGCGCGCCGCAGGACGCCTCGTCGTGCTCGTCTCCGGGACGGGGTCGAACCTCGCGGCGCTGCTCGACGCGCACGACGACCCCGCGTTCGGCGCACGCGTCGTCGGCGTGGTGTCCGACCGGCCCGGCATCCGCGCCCTCGACATCGCGCGCGAGGCGGGCGTGCCGACGGCCGTCGTGTCGCTCAAGGACTTCCCGGACCGGGCCGCGTGGGACGTCGGCATCGCCGAGGCGATGGCCGTGTTCGCGCCCGACCTCGTCGTCGAGGCCGGCTTCATGAAGATCCTCGGCGCGCCCTCGCTCGAGCGGTTCGGCGGTCGCATCATCAACACGCACCCCGCGCTGCTGCCGTCGTTCCCCGGGGCGCACGGCGTGCGCGACGCGCTCGCGTACGGCGTCAAGGTCACGGGGTGCAGCGTCATCGTCATCGACGAGGGCGTGGACAGCGGCCCGATCCTCGCGCAGGAGTCCGTGCCGGTGCTGCCCGACGACGACGAGGCGTCGCTGCACGAGCGCATCAAGGTCGTCGAGCGGCGCCTGCTGGTCGACTGCGTGGGGCGCATCGCTCGCGAGGGGTTGCGTGTCGACGGCCGGACGGCGGTCATCGGCGGCTGACGCCGTGCCCGCGGCAGGCTGACGCGGTGGCCGCGGGAGGCTGACGCCGTACCTGCGGCGGGCTGACGCGGTGGCCGCCGATGGCCGACGCGGTGCCCGCTAGACTCGACCACGGTCGTGACTGGCGCAGGTGGGTGCAACCACCGGGGAGCGGCCGCAGTGCCCCCGCCACGCACCGCCCGCCTGGGTGCCTGGGTCCCTGAACCGACCCACCCGACCGGGAGCTGCCGATGTCCTCCGTGCCCGCCACCCCCGCCGCCTCCACCCTCTCCGACGACGCCACGCGTCGTCCCGTGCGCCGCGCGCTCGTCAGCGTCTACGACAAGACCGGCCTGACCGAGCTGGCCGCCGCGCTGCACGCCGCCGGCGTCGAGATCGTCTCCACCGGGTCGACGGCGGCCACCGTCGCCGCGACGGGCGTGCCCGTGACCCGCGTCGAGGACCTCACCGGCTTCCCCGAGTGCCTCGACGGGCGCGTCAAGACGCTGCACCCGCGCGTGCACGCCGGGATCTTGGCCGACACGCGTCTGCCCGAGCACGTCGCGCAGCTCGAGGAGCTGGGCGTCGCGCCGTTCGAGCTCGTCGTCGTGAACCTGTACCCGTTCACCGCCACGGTCGCGTCGGGCGCGAGCCCCGACGAGTGCGTCGAGCAGATCGACATCGGCGGCCCGTCGATGGTCCGCGCGGCCGCCAAGAACCACCCGAGCGTCGCGGTCGTCGTCGACCCGGCGCGCTACGAGGACGTCGCCGCGGCGCTCGCGGCGGGCGGATTCACGCTCGCCGAGCGTCGCCGCCTGGCCGCGGACGCGTTCGCGCACACGGCGGCCTACGACGTCGCGGTGGCCGGCTGGTTCGCGACCGACTACGCGCCCGACGAGCCCGGCACCGACGACGCGCCCGCGTTCCCGGCGTTCACGGGTGCGACCTGGACCCGGTCCGACGTGCTCCGGTACGGCGAGAACCCGCACCAGGCCGCGGCGCTGTACGTGACGGCCGACGGTGCGGCCGGGCGCGGGCTCGCGGGCGCGCGCCAGCTGCACGGCAAGCAGATGTCGTACAACAACTACGTCGACGCCGACGCCGCGTGGCGCGCCGCGCACGACCACGACGGGCCGGCCGTCGCGATCATCAAGCACGCGAACCCGTGCGGCATCGCCGTCGGGGCCGACGTCGCGGACGCGCACGCGAAGGCGCACGCGTGCGACCCGGTGTCCGCGTTCGGCGGTGTCATCGCGACGAACCGCCCGCTGACGCTCGCGGCGGCCGAGCAGATCGCGCCCGTCTTCACCGAGGTCGTCGTCGCGCCGGAGTTCGAGCCCGAGGCCGTCGAGGTGCTGACTCGCAAGAAGAACGTGCGCCTGCTGCAGGTGACTCCGCTCGACGCGGCCGCGGTCGCGACCGAGCAGCGGGCCGTCACGGGCGGGCTCCTCGTGCAGCAGGTCGACCGCGTCGACGCGACGGGCGACGACCCGACCACCTGGACGCTCGCCGCGGGCGAGGCCGCCGACGAGGCGACGCTCGCGGACCTCGTGTTCGCGTGGCGTGCGGTCCGCGCCGTGAAGTCGAACGCGATCCTGCTCGCGGACGGCGGTGCGTCGGTCGGGGTCGGGATGGGCCAGGTCAACCGCGTCGACTCGTGCCGCCTCGCGGTCGAGCGGGCCAACACGGGCGACGTCGAGCGCGCCCGGGGTGCCGTCGCTGCGTCCGACGCGTTCTTCCCCTTCGCCGACGGGCTCCAGGTGCTGCTCGACGCCGGGGTCCGCGCGGTCGTGCAGCCCGGTGGGTCGGTCCGTGACGAGGAGGTCGTCGCGGCCGCGCAGGCCGCGGGCGTGACGCTCTACCTCACGGGCACGCGCCACTTCGCGCACTGACGCACCCCGCGCGGCGCCGTCCCGGACGAGGGCG
>NZ_JAAXOY010000518.1 GCF_012396155.1 Cellulomonas septica
GCCAGCCCACCCGCGTCGTGCCCCGCGGCCTCGGCGACGCCCGCGGCGGCGTCGTCGATCTCCGCGATCAGCCCGGCGACCCGCCCGATCGACGCGTCGACGTCGCGCGACGCCTGCTGCGCCTCCTCGACCTGCTCCGCGATCTCCGCCGACGACGCCGCGACGCGGTCGGACAGCGACTTGACCTCGTCGGCGACGACCCCGAACGCGCGTCCCCGGTCGCCGGCCCGTGCGGCCTCGATCGTCGCGTTGAGCGCGAGCAGGCGGGTCTTGGCGGACACGTCCTGGATCAGCGTCACCGCGGCGCCGATCGTCGACGACGCCTCGCGCAGCCGGGCCACGAGCGCGACGGTCGACTCGAGCTCGTCGACGCCCTGCCGCACGGCGTGCCGTAGCGCGTGCGCGGACGCACCCAGCTCGGTGGACGCGGCGGCGACGTGCTGCGACACCTCGACGGCCTGCGCGCCCATGTCCTGGCGCACCTCCTCCTCGCGGTGCGCGGCCTCGTCGGCGTCGCGCATGACGTCGCGCGCGGCGTTGATCCGCCGGGCGCCGTCGCGGTACGCGCCCGGCATGCCGCGCTCGATGAGCGTGCGGTGGAAGCGGCCCTCCGCCGACGCGGCAAGCGCGGCGCCGGACTCCCGGACGAACGCGTCCACCACGTCGAGCAGCCCGTTGAGCCGGTCGCCCAGCTCGGCGAGCGTCGGGTCGGCCTGCTCGGGCACGCGGGCCTCGAGGTCGCCGGACGACGCGCGCCGCAGCGTCTCGACGAGCGGGGCGAGCACGGCCGGGTCGACGGCCGGCGTGGTCGGTGCGGGCGGCGCGACGGAGACCTTCGCGGGCCGCCTCATCGCGTGCCGCCGTGGCTGTTGATGATGTCCCACACCCAGGCGTCGTACGTGGTCCCGTCGCCCGCGAGCAGGTCGGCGAGCACGGCCGACGACGCGTCGACCGCGGCGTTGCCCGTGGCGTGCCGGCTCTCCTCGGCCAGCAGGACGCCGTACAGCTCCTCGGCGGCGCGCACCGCGGAGGGGTCGGGCAGCCGCCGGTTCGAGTGGTAGCCGACGGTCGCGCCGGTCTCGTCGGTCGACGGCGTGACGTGCGCGAGCACCCAGTAGTACGCGCCGTCCGCTGCGAGGTTCTTCACGTACGCGAAGATCTCCTGCCCCTGCTGCACGGTGTCCCAGAGCGTGCGGAAGATCGCGCGCGGCATGTCCGGGTGCCGGATGAGCGCGTGCGGCCGCCCGAGCAGCTGGTCGCGCCGGTAGCCGGACACGCGCACGAACACGTCGTTCGCGTACGTGATCCGCCCCTGCGGATCGGTCTTCGAGACGATGATCTCCTCGCGGCCGAACGTCCGTTCCTCGGACGTCGGGACCACGCCTGTCGCTTGCCGCACGTCGCTCCCCGGGCTGTCGCCTGCGTCGCGTCCGCACGCGACGGACCGACGCTCCCGGCTGCGCGGCTTGCGGTGAAGCGCCCGCGTGCGGCGAACGGGTGACGCGTCCCGACGCGGCCGTCCGCCGACGCCCCCGCGTGGGACCTCCGTCCCGGCCGCCGGGCGAAGCGCGTGTGACGCCGGGCACGTCCTGACGGTGTGCCCGGCGTCGCGCGCGTCAGGGGGTCGTCGTGCCGTCCGGGACGCCGACGACCGGCTTGGTGCGCGACCGCCCCGACGCGTCCTTGAGGACGACGTAGGCGAGGTCGACGTGCGGCTCGAGCGCGCTGAACTTGTCGTTGGGCGCGCCGATGACGAGCTGGAACCCGAGCCCGCGCCAGGCGCCGATCGCGCGGCCGGTGAACCGCGCGTCGGCCTTGATGAGCGCCTCGTCGAGGAACACGGGCGCGTACCGGGGGCGCTCGGCGCCCGCGTCGCCGAGCTGGTAGCGCAGCGCGGCGCCGACGATGAACGCGACGAGCTCCTGCGACTCGCCGCCGGACTTCTCGCCGATGTGGTCGTACAGCGCGACGTGCCGGCCCTCGAGGTCGACCTTCTCGGCCGACAGCCGCACGTGCCGCCGGACGTCGACGAGGTCGGCGAAGTCGGGCGCGGTGCGGCGGATCCGGTCGACGACCTTCGCCATGCGCACGTACCGGCGCTCACGCTCGGCGTCGGTCGCGTCGGTCGCGAGGACCTCGCGCAGGTCGCGCAGCTCCTTGCGGAACCGGGCGACGACGGTCGACTGCGTGTCGCGCGCGTCGATCCGCAGCCGGTGCTCGTCGTCGGCGAACGGCAGGTCCGCGAGGATGTCGTTGACCGGCCGGATGCGCTCCTTGATCTCCCGGACCGACCGCGCGAGCGCGCTGTGCAGGTCGGCGAGGTCGTTGCCGGACAGCCGCAGGAGGCTGCGGCGCCACTCGGCCTCGAGGTCGTGCAGCCCGCTCGTCTCGAGGTCGACGAGGACGCGCGCGAAGTCGCCGTACGACGCGTCGGGGTCGGTGCCGAGGTTCGGGTCGGGCCAGCGCTCGACGAACGTCTCGAACGTGCGGCGCAGCGCGTCGCGGGCGGCGCCGATGCGCTGCTGCGCGGCCTGCCGGTCGGCGAGCAGCAGGGCGTTGGCGCGGGCGAGCACCTCGTCGAGCGCGCGCAGGGCGTCGACCGCGTC
>NZ_JAAXOY010000519.1 GCF_012396155.1 Cellulomonas septica
GGACCGGCCACGACCCGCACCACCCACCGACCTGCCGACGACGCCGGGTCCACCCCGCACGACCCGAACTCATCGAGAGCGAGACCATGACCGACCGCACCGCACCCCCCGCGCCCGTGGCGCCCGCCGAGGACGAGGCCACGCGCCTCGTCGAGACCTCGGCCGACGCCGCGGGCCTCCCCCTCGACCCCACCGCCGCGCCCGACTCCGCCGAGGCCCCCCGCATGACGCACCGCGAGGTGCTCGAGTCGCTGTCCGGGATCCTCCTCGGCATGTTCGTCTCGATCCTCGCGACGAGCGTCGTGTCCTCCTCGCTGCCGCGGATCATCTCCGACCTGAAGGGCGAGCAGTCCGCGTTCACGTGGGTCGTCACCGCGACCCTGCTCACCACGACGATCACGACCCCGATCTGGGGCAAGCTCGCCGACCTCGTCGACCGCAAGCTGCTCATCCAGCTCGCGCTCGTCATCTCCGTCGTGTCGTCCGCGCTCGCGGGCCTCTCGCACACCACGGGCATGCTCATCGGCATGCGCGCCCTGCAGGGCATCGGTGCCGGCGGTCTGACCGCGCTCGGCACGGTCCTCATCGCCGACATCATCAGCCCGCGCGAGCGCGGCCGGTACATGGGCCTCATGGGCGGCGTCATGGGCATCGGCATGGTCGGCGGCCCGCTGCTCGGCGGCCTCATCACCGACGGCCCGGGCTGGCGCTGGAACTTCTTCGTCGGCCTGCCGTTCGCGGTCGCCGCGATCATCGTGCTCCAGCGCACGCTGCACCTGCCCCCGCTCAAGCGCCGCCAGGTGAAGATCGACTACCTCGGCGCGGCCCTGCTGTCCGCGGGCATCGCGCTGCTGCTCCTGTGGGTCACCTTCGCCGGCGACTCGTTCGCGTGGGGCTCGTGGCAGACCGCCGCGATGGTCGGCGGCTCGATCGCGCTGCTCGCGCTCGCCGTGTGGGCCGAGTCCCGCGCCGCGGAGCCGATCATCCCGCTGCACCTGTTCAAGAACCGCACGCTGGTCCTGTCGGTCGTCGCGTCCGTCGCGGTCGGCATCGCGCTGTTCGGCACCTCGGTGTTCCTCAGCCAGTACATGCAGCTCGCGCGCGGCAAGACGCCGACCGAGTCCGGCCTGCTCACGATCCCCATGGTCGTCGGCGTGTTCGTCGCCTCGACGCTGTCGGGCCAGATCATCAGCCGGACCGGCCGCTACAAGGGCTTCATGGTCGCCGGCGCGACCGTCCTCACCGCGGGCCTCGTGCTCATGGGGACGATCCACTACGACACGAGCTTCACGCTCGTCGCGCTCTACATGGTGATCCTCGGCACCGGCGTGGGCATGCTCATGCAGAACCTCGTCCTCGCCGTGCAGAACACGCTCGACGTCCGCGAGGTCGGCTCCGGCACCTCGACGGTCGCGTTCTTCCGGACGCTCGGCGGCGCGATCGGCGTGTCCGCGCTCGGCGCCGTGCTGGCCAACCGGGTGGGCGACCTCATCGTGTCCGGCCTCCAGGGCATCGGGATCGACGCGTCGGCGCTCGGCGCCGGCGGGACCAGCACGCTGCCCAACCTGGCCACGCTGCCCGAGCCCGTGCGGATCGTCGTCGAGCGGGCCTTCGGCGACGCGATCGCGGACCTGTTCCTCGTCGCCGCGCCCGTCGCCCTCGTCTCGCTCGTCGCGGTCCTGTTCCTCAAGGAGGTGCCGCTCGGCCGCAAGTCCGGCATCGAGCAGCGGCTCGAGCAGGACGCCGACGTCGAGGAGAAGGCGCCCGCCACGGTCGCCTGACCTCGGCGCACGGACGCCACGCGCCGCCTCCCGGGAGCTCCGGGGGCGGCGCGTGGCGTCTGTCCGTGCGGGAGGTCAGTCGTGCTGGCGGATCGCCGCGAGCGCCGAGTTCAGCCGGTCGAGCTGCTCGGCGAGCGCGTCGACCTCGCCCGCGCTCCAGCCGTCGAGCGCGCGCAGCAGGAACTCGCGCCGGGCCGCACGCGCGGCCGACAGGCGGCGCTGCCCCTCGTCGGTGAGGTCGAGCAGCTGGCCGCGGAAGTCCTCGGGGTCGGGACGGCGCGAGACCAGGCCGATGGCACCGAGCCGCGCGAGCTGGCGGGAGATCGTGCCGCGGCCGACGCCGATGTACGTCGCGAGGTCGCTGGCCCGGACGCCGGGCGTCGCCTCGATGTGCCCGAGCAGCACGTACGCCGACGGCTCCAGGTCGGGGTGCACGTCACGCGCGAGCGCCGCCGACGACGCGTGCGCCCGGCGCAGCAGCAGACCGAGCTCTCGCTCGAGCCTCGCGAAGTTCTCCTCGACCACGGAACCTATCCTCGCCCCACCGGGGGTACCCGGGCGGGCGAAATCGTTGGACAGCTGCCCGACACGCCGGACGGACTAGGTGCTGGCACCCAGACGGGTCAGCGGGACCAGGTCGTGCGCCGCCCCGCGATGGTCGCGATCGCGGCGGCGCGGTCGGCCCCGAGCCGCGGGGCCATGCGGCGGAAGATGCCCGGCACCTCGGTCCGGGGGACGACGAGCACGTCGTCCGTGCCGCCCGGCGAGCGCACCTCGACGCGGCCCTGCACGACGAGCACCGCGCGGACGACGACGCCCGCGCA
>NZ_JAAXOY010000052.1 GCF_012396155.1 Cellulomonas septica
CGCCGTCGGTCGCGCGCCGGCTCGTGCAGCAGGTCCGCGGCGACGCGGAGCGGCTCACGGCGCGTGAGCAGGAGGTCCTCGCGGGCGTCGCGCGCGGGCTGTCGAACGCCGCGATCGGCCGCGAGCTGTTCATCACCGAGGCGACCGTCAAGACGCACCTGCTGCGCGCGTTCGCGAAGCTCGGCGTCGACGACCGGACGCGCGCGGTGACCGTCGCGATCGAACGCGGCATCCTGCCCGGCGCCTGAGACCCGGCCCACCCGGTCGGCCTGCCGCGTGCCGTGACCGGCGCGCGGACGGGGTCGTCGCACCGCGCGCCGCGGACGCTAGCGTGACGGGGCGACGGCACGGCGGCACTGCGGGAGGCGGCACGATGGGCAAGGTCCACGAGCGGATCGACGAGCGCATGCGCCGCTTCCTCCTCGCGCAGCACGTGTTCTTCGTCGCGACCGCCCCGAGCGGCCCGGACGGGCACGTCAACGTGTCGCCCAAGGGCGTCGACGGGTCGTTCGTGGTCCTCGACGACCACACCGTCGCGTACCTGGACCTCACCGCGAGCGGCGCCGAGACCATCGCGCACCTGCGGGAGAACGGCCGGATCACGGTGATGTTCTGCGCCTTCGACGGTCCGCCGAACATCGTGCGGCTGCACGGCCGGGGCCGGTTCGTGACGCTCTACGACGACGGCTTCGCCGAGCTGCTCGCGCTGTTCCCCGAGACGCGCGGCGCGCGCGCCGTCGTGGTCGTCGACGTCGAGCGTGTCTCCGACTCGTGCGGGTACGGCGTGCCGCTCATGGACTACGTGGGCGAGCGGGACCTGCTGCCGCCGTACATGGAGCGCAAGGGGGCCGACGGCCAGGCGGCGTACCGCCGGCTGAAGAACCGCACGAGCATCGACGGCCTGCCGGCGTTCGACTTCGACCCCGAGCCGGCCGTCTGAGGCGGCGGTATCTGGCGGGCGCCCGCGGGGCTCCTTCGGGTGTGGGCATCGCACCGCGTCCGCCCGACAGCGCCCACGCGGCGGACGTCCCGACGGTGCTCGGCGCGACGACGACGTCGGGCCCGGCACCGCACCGCTGGGGGATCCCCCTGCCCTTCGTCCCGAGGTGGTGCCTCGTGCGCAAGTCGATCGTCTCCCTCCTTGCTCTGCTCCTCGTCGCAGGCCTGAGCCTGCTCACCGCCCCGGCCGCGTCGGCCGCCCCCTACTGCGGACAGCGGTGGGGCTCGCTCGCGAAGTCCGCGGACGGCTTCTCGGCGGGCTACGTCACGAACGTCCGCGCCGGCCGGCACGACTGCTACGACCGGCTCGTCCTCGACGTGTCCGCGCCCGTGGAGGGGTGGTCGGTGCAGTACGTCGACGTCATCCGGCAGGACGGCTCCGGCTTCCCCGTGCACGTCGGTGGCGGGGCACGCCTCGCGGTCGTCGCGCACGCGGGCGTCGACACGGACGACGTGCCCTTCGTGAGCGGTCAGCGGCTCGTGAACACCTCGTCCTACCGGACGTTCCGGGACGTCGTGTGGGTCGGCAGCTACGAGGGGTACACGACGGTCGGGCTCGGGGTGCGCGCCCGGCTCCCGTTCCGCGTCTTCGCGCTGGCGGGTCCGGGTGGCGGTTCGCGGCTCGTCATCGACGTCGGTCACCAGTGGTGCGCGACCGGCACGACCTGCTGACGCGGGCGCCGGGTATCACCGCGCGGCGGGGCGGCTCCTCCAGGTGCGGGCCCGTCCCGCCCGCCTGCACACGCCCGCGCCGTCGGACGCCACGCGGTGCGGACCCCGACGACGTCGTCGCGTCCGCGCCGCACCACCGGGGAGACCCCTGCCCTTCGTCCTGAGGTGGTGCCTCGTGCGCAAGTCGATCGTCTCCGTTCTCGCTCTCGCTCTCGTCGCAGGCCTGCACCTGCTCTCGGCCCCCGCCGCGTCCGCGGCGCCGTACTGCGGTCAGGTGTGGGGCTCGCTCGACAAGTCCGCCTTCGGCTACCCGTCGGGGGCCGTCACCGACGTCAGAGCCGGTCGGCACGACTGCTACGACCGGCTCGTCCTCGACGTCGACGCGCCGCTCGCCGGGTGGTCGGTCAGGTACGTCGACGTGGTCACGCAGGACCCGTCCGGCGTCCCCCTGGACGTCCGCGGAGGGGCGCGACTCCTGGTGGTCGCGCAGGCGGGCGTCGTCGCCACCGACGCGTGGTTCGTCGGTCCCGGTGGCCGGCTCGTCGACACCTCGTCGTACCGCACGTTCCGTGACGTCGTGTTCGCGGGTTCGTTCGAGAGCGTGACGTCCATCGGGCTCGGCGTGCGCGCCCGGCTGCCGTTCCGGGCGTTCGTGCTCGCGGGTCCGGGCGGCGGCTCGCGGCTCGTCGTGGACGTCGGGCACCAGTGGTGCGCGACCGGGACGACCTGCTGACGCGTCCGCAGGGGGCGGCCGTCCGACCTGCGGGGACGGACGGCCGCCCTTCCGATGGGTGGACACGTGAACCATCATGTGAGACGGCGTGACACCGAACCGACGGAGGCGTAGGGTCGCTCGGGTGCAGACGATCCTTGTAGTACTTCCTGAGCGCGCCGGCTGAGGCCACCGCACCAGGTCTCGTCCGCGCGCGCACCCCTCGTCCCGCCTCCCACGTCGGGGCCCGAGGGGTTTTTCTGTGTTCCGGCCCGACGAACACCCCACCGCACCACCCAGGGAGACACCGATGGTCCAGGGTCCTCACCCGGCACCGCCGCGAACGCCCGCGCCGCCCGTCCCGCAGGCCAGCCCCGCCGCCGTCGCGCACCCCCGCGCCGACCGCGAGCGCGTCCCGGCCGCCCCGACGACGGTCGAGAAGGTCACGGGCGCGCAGTCGATCGTCCGCTCGCTCGAGGAGCAGGGCGTCGAGGCCGTCTTCGGCATCCCGGGCGGCGCGATCCTCCCGCTGTACGACCCGCTCATGGACTCCGCGAAGGTGCGGCACATCCTCGTGCGGCACGAGCAGGGCGGCGGCCACGCGGCCGCCGGGTACGCCGCCGCGACCGGCAAGGTCGGCGTCTGCATGGCGACGTCCGGCCCGGGTGCGACCAACCTCGTGACCCCCATCGCCGACGCGCACATGGACTCGGTGCCGCTCGTCGCGATCACGGGCCAGGTCGTCGCGTCGCTCATCGGCACCGACGGGTTCCAGGAGGCCGACATCGTCGGCATCACGCTCCCGGTGACCAAGCACAACTACCTCGTGACCGACGCGGACGACATCCCGCGCGTGATCGCCGAGGCGTTCCACATCGCCGCGAGCGGACGGCCCGGCCCGGTGCTCGTCGACATCTCGAAGTCGGCCATGCAGGCGCAGACGACGTTCTCGTGGCCGCAGGAGGTGTCGCTGCCCGGCTACCACCCGGTGACCAAGCCGCACGCCAAGCAGATCCGGGAGGCCGCGCGCCTGCTCGCGACGTCCCGGCGGCCCGTGCTGTACGTCGGCGGCGGCGTGATCCGCGCGGGTGCCGCCGCTGAGCTGCGCGCGCTCGTCGACGCGTCGGGCGCCCCGGCCGTGACGACGCTCATGGCCCGCGGCGCGCTGCCCGACACGCACCCGCAGCACCTCGGCATGCCCGGTATGCACGGGACCGTCGCCGCCGTCGCCGCGCTGCAGAAGGCCGACCTCGTGGTCGCGCTCGGCGCGCGGTTCGACGACCGCGTGACCGGCCAGCTCGCGTCGTTCGCGCCGAACGCCACGGTCGTGCACGCCGACATCGACCCCGCGGAGATCGGCAAGAACAAGGCCGTCGACGTGCCGATCGTCGGCGACCTGCGCGAGGTCCTCACCGACCTGCTGCCGGAGCTCGCGCGCGAGCACGGCCAGCACGGCAAGCCCGACCTCGAGGCGTGGTGGAAGCAGCTCGACGCGTGGCGCGAGACGTTCCCGCTGGGCTACGACGAGCCGTCCGACGGGCACCTGGCCCCGCAGCACGTCATCCAGCGGATCGGCGAGCTCTCGGGTCCCGAGGCGATCTACGCCGCGGGCGTGGGCCAGCACCAGATGTGGGCCGCGCAGTTCATCAAGTACCAGCGCCCCAACTCGTGGCTGAACTCGGGCGGCCTCGGCACCATGGGCTACTCCGTGCCCGCCGCGATGGGCGCGAAGGTCGGCCAGCCCGACCGCACGGTGTGGGCGATCGACGGCGACGGCTGCTTCCAGATGACCAACCAGGAGCTCGCCACCTGCACGATCAACGACATCCCGATCAAGGTCGCGGTCATCAACAACTCGTCGCTCGGCATGGTCCGCCAGTGGCAGACGCTGTTCTACGAGTCGCGCTACTCGAACACCGACCTGCACACCGGGCACGGCACCGTGCGCGTGCCCGACTTCGTCAAGCTCGCCGACGCGTACGGCTGCGTGGGCCTGCGCTGCGAGTCGAAGGCCGACGTCGACGCGACCATCAAGCGTGCGCTCGAGATCGACGACCGCCCCGTGGTCGTGGACTTCACCGTGTCCCGCGACGCCATGGTGTGGCCGATGGTCGCCGCCGGCGTCAGCAACGACGACATCCAGTACGCCCGGGGCATCAGCCCCGCGTGGGACCGAGAGGACTGACCCGATGAGCCGCCACACCCTCTCCGTCCTCGTGGAGAACAAGCCCGGCGTCCTGACACGCGTCGCCGGCCTGTTCGCCCGCCGGTCGTTCAACATCCACTCGCTCGCCGTGGGCCCGACGGAGCACGAGGAGATCTCGCGCATCACCGTCGTCGTCGACGTCGACGAGCTGCCCCTGGAGCAGGTGACGAAGCAGCTCAACAAGCTGATCAACGTCATCAAGATCGTCGAGCTCGAGGACGCGTCCTCGGTGCAGCGCGAGCTGCTGCTCGTCAAGGTCAAGGCCGACACCGCGCAGCGCACGTCGGTCCTCGAGGTCGTCCAGCTGTTCCGGGCGCACGTCGTCGACGTCGTCCCGGACACCGTCGTCGTCGAGGCGACGGGCAGCCCCGGCAAGCTCGACGCCCTCCTGACCGCCCTGGAGCCGTTCGGCATCCGTGAGATCGTGCAGTCCGGCACGGTCGCCATCGGCCGCGGCTCGCGCTCGATCACGGACCGGGCGCTCGAGCGCGTCTCGCGCTCCGCCTGACACCCTTCACGACTGCACCAACGAACACCAACGAGGAGATCCACCGTGGCTGAGCTGTTCTACGACGACGACGCCGACCTGTCGGTCATCCAGTCCAAGAAGGTCGCCGTCATCGGCTACGGCAGCCAGGGGCACGCGCACTCCCTGAACCTGCGCGACTCGGGCGTCGACGTCACCGTCGGCCTCCGTGAGGGCTCGGCGTCCCGCGCCAAGGCCGAGAACGAGGGCCTCAAGGTCGCGACGGTCGCCGAGGCGGTCGCCGGTGCCGACGTCGTCGTCGTCCTCGCACCCGACCAGGTGCAGCGGATCGTCTACCGCGACGAGATCGAGCCGAACCTCAAGGACGGCGCCGCGCTCGTCTTCGGGCACGGCTTCAACATCCGCTTCGGCTACATCAAGCCGGCCGCGGGCCACGACGTCCTCATGGTCGCCCCCAAGGGCCCGGGCCACCTGGTCCGCCGCGAGTACGCCGACGGCCGTGGCGTGCCCGTCATCGTCGCCGTCGAGCAGGACGCGTCTGGCGAGGCGTGGAAGCTCGCGCTGTCCTACGCCAAGGGCATCGGCGGCCTGCGCGCCGCGGGCATCAAGACGACGTTCACCGAGGAGACGGAGACCGACCTCTTCGGCGAGCAGGCCGTCCTGTGCGGTGGCGTGTCGCAGCTCATCCAGTACGGCTTCGAGACGCTGACCGAGGCCGGCTACCAGCCCGAGGTCGCGTACTTCGAGGTGCTGCACGAGCTCAAGCTCATCGTCGACCTCATCTTCGAGGGCGGCATCACCAAGCAGCGCTGGTCGGTCTCCGACACGGCCGAGTACGGCGACTACGTCTCGGGCCCGCGCGTCATCACGCCCGACGTCAAGGCGAACATGCAGGCCGTGCTCGCGGACATCCAGAACGGTGCCTTCGCCAAGCGCTTCATCGACGACCAGGACGCCGGCGCGCCGGAGTTCAAGGAGCTGCGCGAGAAGGGCCAGAACCACCCGATCGAGCCCGTGGGCCGCGAGCTGCGCAAGCTGTTCGCGTGGGTCAAGCCTTCCGACTCGGACTATGTCGAGGGTTCCGCCGCTCGCTGACGTGCTGCACGTCTCGACGGGCGTGCGACCGGGCCTCCGCCCAGGTCGCACGCCCGTCGTGCTTCACGCCAAGATGGGCGCACCACCGACGGAGGGACGACGATGACCGACCAGTCGACGATCGGCGCGCACGGCGAGGACCAGCGGATCACCGCGTTCTGGCAGGCGGCCCGCGGGCACCTGGGGCTCGGCAAGCTCGACGCCGTGATGGGGGAGCAGCCGAAGGACGTCGTCCCGCCGCCGTCGTGGTCGTTCGGCGACAACCCCGCGCTCGCCGACCAGCTGCTCGCGCTCGTGCTCGACGGCCGCAAGACGGGCACGTCGACCGCGCTCGCGGAGCTCGAGGACGAGGGCCTGGGCCTGCCGGTCGTGGGCGACCTGTCGATCGTCCTGGACGGCACGGGCGAGCCGCGCGCGCTGCTGCGCACGACCGAGGTCGAGGTCGTGCCGTTCGACCAGGTCGGCGACGACCACGCCCACGCGGAGGGCGAGGACGACCTGTCGCTCGCGTCGTGGCGCACGGAGCACGAGAAGTACTGGCGCCGCGTGCTGGGCGACGACCGGTTCTCGCCCGACCTGGCGGTGGTGACCGAGCGGTTCGAGCTCGTCTACCCGACGAGCGGCCCGACACCGCCCGTCGACTGAACCCGCGCCCCCGGCGCTCGAGGGTCGAGGCGCGGCGACCGCATTCCAGGTATCGAGATGGGCGTTCCGGCCACTGGGACGAGGGTTAGGGTGCTCTCATGGCACCGAACGCTCCTGCCCAGGACCTCCGCCTCGCCGTCGTCGCCGGTGACGGCATCGGGACCGAGGTCGTCGAGCAGGGTCTGCTGGTCCTCGAGGCCGCGCTGCACGGCACGGGCACCACGGTGACGACCACCGACTTCGACCTGGGCGCGCGCCGCTGGCACGCGACGGGCGAGACGCTCACGGACACCGACCTCGACGCGATCCGCGGCCACGACGCGATCCTCCTGGGCGCCATCGGCGACCCGTCCGTCCCGTCGGGCGTCCTGGAGCGCGGTCTGCTGCTCAAGCTCCGTTTCGCGCTGGACCACTACGTCAACCTGCGCCCCGGCCGCCTCTACCCGGGCGTGACGAGCCCGCTCGCGAACCCCGGCGAGGTCGACTTCGTCGTCGTCCGCGAGGGGACCGAGGGCCCGTACGTCGGCAACGGCGGCGCGATCCGCGTCGGCACGCCGGCCGAGGTCGCCAACGAGGTGAGCGTCAACACCGCGTTCGGCGTCGAGCGCGTCGTGCGCGACGCGTTCGCCCGGGCCGCCGCCCGCCCGCGCAAGAAGCTCACGCTCGTGCACAAGCACAACGTCCTCGTGCACGCGGGACACCTGTGGCGCCGCACGGTCGAGGCCGTCAACGCCGAGTTCCCCGACGTCACGGTCGACTACCTGCACGTCGACGCGGCGACGATCTTCCTCGTGACCAACCCGTCGCGGTTCGACGTGATCGTCACGGACAACCTCTTCGGCGACATCCTCACGGACCTCGCCGCGGCGATCACCGGCGGCATCGGCCTGGCCGCGTCGGCGAACATCAACCCGGACCGCACGGCGCCGAGCATGTTCGAGCCCGTGCACGGCTCCGCGCCCGACATCGCGGGCCAGGGCAAGGCCGACCCGACCGCCACGGTGCTGTCGGTCGCGCTCCTGCTCGACCACCTGGGCCAGACGGACGCGGCGCGCCGCGTCGAGGCCGCCGTCGCCGCCGACCTGGTCGAGCGCGGCTCGGCGGACCGAGTACGGTCGACGGCCGAGGTGGGCAAGGACCTCGCCGCGCGCGTCGCCGGCTGACGTCCGCTCCTCGCGCCGCCGCGAGCACGGTCGACCCGTCGTCGACCTGCGGTCCTGGCGCGACCTGTCCACCCGGCCGTCCTCACCGGTACCGTCATCAACGACCCTGGTGAAAGGCCCCCCGACATGAGCACCCTCGCAGCACCCACGTCCGCCGACCAGTTCGAGATCCGGCTGACGGACACCCCGGTCGACCCCGCGACCCGCGCCACGGCGCTGGAGTCGCCCAAGTTCGGCACCGTGTTCACCGAGCACATGGCCCGCATCTCCTACCGGGACGGCGAGGGCTGGCACGACCGACGCGTCGAGAAGTACGGCCCGCTGCAGCTCGACCCCGCGACCGCCGTCCTCCACTACGCGCAGGAGATCTTCGAGGGGCTGAAGGCGTACCAGCACGCCGACGGCTCCGTCTGGACGTTCCGCCCGCAGGCCAACGCCGCACGGTTCGCCCGCTCCGCGCAGCGCCTCGCGCTCCCGGCGCTGTCGGAGGCCGACTTCCTCGGCTCGATCACCGCGCTCGTCCAGACGGACCGTGACTGGGTGCCGTCGGGGGAGGAGACGAGTCTCTACCTGCGGCCGTTCATGTACGCCTCCGAGAGCTTCCTCGGCGTGCGCCCGTCGCTCGAGGCCGAGTACCTCGTCATCGCGTCGCCCGTCGGCCCGTACTTCTCGGGCGGCCTGAAGCCCGTGTCGATCTGGGTCGACACCGAGTACCACCGCGCGGGCGCGGGCGGCACCGGGGCGGCCAAGTGCGGCGGCAACTACGCCGCGAGCCTCCTGCCGCAGCAGAACGCGTACGCCAAGGGCTGCGAGCAGGTCTGCTTCCTCGACGCGACGACGAACACGCTGCTCGAGGAGCTCGGCGGCATGAACATCGTCGTGATCGGCGCCGACGGCAGCGCCTCGACGCCGCCGATCTCGGGCTCGATCCTCGAGGGCGTGACGCGCGGCTCGATCCTCCAGCTCCTGTCCGACGCCGGGCACGAGGTCAACGAGCGGCCCATCCCGCTCGCGGAGCTCCGCGCGGGCATCGAGGACGGCTCGGTCGCCGAGGTGTTCGCGTGCGGCACGGCCGCGGTCGTCACGCCGATCGGCCGCCTCGCGAGCGACGACTTCGACCTCACGGTCGGCGACGGCGGCACGGGCCCGGTCACGGGCCGCATCCGCGCGGAGCTCACCGACATCCAGTACGGCCGCGCGACCGACCGTCACGGCTGGCTGCACCGCCTGGTCTGAGCGCGTCCCCGGACGGACGACGGCGACGAGGGCGGGACCTGGCGACAGTCAGGTCCCGCCCTCGTGCGTGATCCGCTCGTGCTCGTCCGTCAGATTGCGCCCTCGTGCGACAGCGGCCGGTACTCGTCCCTCAGGTCCCGCCCTCGTGCCGGATCGGCCGGTAGCCCTCGAGCGCGGCGAGCCCGCGTCGTGCCGCCTCGGCGCGTGCGGTGTCACCCGCCGACTCGTACAGCTCCGCCTCGTCGGAGAGCCTGCGTGCGGTGAGCTCGGCCAGCGACCGGACCTGCGCGTCCGACCACGGCCAGCCCTCCTTGTACTCGGCGTACTCCGCGGCGCCGATGACGTGCCCGAGCGCGGCGGCGGCGGCGTCCTCGCCGCGCGCGCTCAGGTTGTCGCGCGCGGCGCGCAGGTCGGCCAGCACCGGTGCCTCGTCCATCCCCGCATCGTGCCAGCAGGGCCGCGGTCCGTCCGGCCGCGCCCGTCGGGTCCTCGGGTGAGCGTCCGGCGCGTCAGACCCGCGGGACCGGTCGACGGGTCCAGGTGAGGACGCCCGACAGCAGCGACCAGATCGCGATGCCGATGACGAGGTGCACGATGCCGGTCGCGACGGCGGACGTCGCGTCGTCGGTCCAGGTCAGCGGCAGCAGCGCGGCGACGAGCGTGACGAGGCCGATGATCCAGCCGAAGAACGACCGGGGTCGCGGCGTGGTGAGCACCAGGACGTGCAGGAGCGCGCCGGCCAGGAGGGCGGCGACCACGGCGCCGACGACGAGCGACGTCATGGGCGAGTCCGTGCCGAAGAGGTCCTGGACGACGAGGTCGATGCCGAGGATCTCCTGCAGGACGAGGACGCCGGCGACCGCCACGAGCGCGGCGACGAGCGCCGTGGCGCCGACGCCCGCCCAGTACCGTCCCGCGTCGAGCCCGGGCCGGACCGGGGTGACGGGGACGGCGGCGACGGGGGTGCC
>NZ_JAAXOY010000520.1 GCF_012396155.1 Cellulomonas septica
CGCAGCCGCTGCAGCAGCGCGCCCTGCGCCCGGACCGCGCGGTGCAGGTCGGTGTCCGGGCCGGCGTGCGGCACCATCGCCGAGTGGAAGCGCTCGGCGCCGCCCGTCGACGCGCGCCACTGGAAGTAGCAGACGCCGTCCGCGCCGTGCGCGACCGCGCGCAGCGAGTCGAGGACCATCGCGCCCGTGCTCTTGGGGACGTTGTGCGCACGCCAGTTCACCGCCCCCGCCGCCTGCTCCATGAGGAGCCACGGCTCGCCGCGCCGGACGCCGCGGACGAGGTCGTGCGCGAGGGCGGCCCGGGCGGGCGACTGCGCGTCCGCGGGGTCGGTGTAGCAGTCGTCGGCGACCACGTCGACGTCGTCGGCCCACGTGTGCTGGTCGACGCCCGGGAAGAAGTTCATGAAGTTCGTCGTCACCGGCGCGTCCGAGCGTTCCCGGATGATCCCGGCCTGCAGCCGGTAGAGGTCGCGGAGCTGGTCGGACGTGAACCGCCGGAAGTCGAGCTCGGCGGCCGGGTTGTGCAGGTAGGGCGCGGCGCGCGGCGGCACGACCTCGTCGAACGAGGAGTACCGCTGGCTCCAGAACGCGGTGGCCCACGCGGCGTTGAGCGCGTCGACGTCGCCGTACCGCCTCCGCAGCCACGTGCGCAGGCGCTCGGCGCACAGGTCGCACCAGCACGTCTGGCCGAGCTCGTTGCCGACGTGCCACATCGCGACGGCCGGGTGGTCGGCGTACCGGTCGACGAGGTGCCGGACGACCGCGGCGACGTGGTCGCGGTACACCTGCGAGCCCGGGCAGAAGTGGTTGCGCGAGCCGACGCTCATCCGCACGCCGTGGGCGTCGACGGCCGACGTCTCGGGGTGCCGGTGCGCGAGCCACGGCGGCGGTGACGCGGTGGGGGTCGCGAGGTCGACCGCGATGCCGGCGCCGTGCAGGAGGTCGAGGACCTCGTCGAGCCAGGCGGTGTCGAAGCGCCCGGGCTCGGGCTCGAGCGTCGCCCACGAGAAGATGCCGACGGAGACCAGGTTGACCCCGGCCGCACGCATGAGCGCGACGTCCTCGCGCCACACGTCGGGCGTCCACTGCTCGGGGTTCCAGTCGCCGCCGTAGAGGACGCCGTGGGCGGCGGTGAGCGCCTCCAGACCCGTCATGCCACCCTCCCCCGTGCCGCCGTCCGGGCGACGCGGTGCGCCGGTCCCTGCGTCGATCGTCGAAGCGCTTCAACAACGAAGCCGCACCGGACGCTAGCCGCTGCCGACGCTACGTGTCCATTCCCCCGGGTTGATGCGCCGGTAGTTGCGATAAACGGTGTCGAAGCGTTTAGTCGAGGACCCGTCGTCGAACGGCTCGGCACGCCGCGCTGTACCGCTACACTCCCCGCATGGCCACGATCGCCGACGTCGCGAAGGCAGCGGGCGTCTCGTCCTCGACCGTGAGCTACGTGCTCTCCGGCAAGCGCCCGATCTCCCAGGCGACCCGGCACCGCGTCGAGAAGGCGATCCGCGACCTCGGGTTCAGCCCGCACGCCGGCGCCCGGGCGCTCGCGTCCAGCCGCACCAACGTCCTCGGGCTCGTCGTCCCGCTGCGCGCCCTCGAGGCGAACGTCGCGATCGTCATGGAGGTCGTCTCCGGCGTCATCACGCGCGCCCGGGACTTCGACCACGACGTCCTCGTCCTCACCCAGGACGACGTCAACGGCGTCCAGCGGCTCGCCAACGGCAGCATGGTCGACGCGCTCATCCTCATGGACATCGAGACGCTCGACCCGCGCCTGCCCGTGCTCGCCGGGCTCCGCCAGCCGTCCGTCCTCATCGGCGTGCCCAGCGACCCGCACGGGCTGTCGTGCGTCGACCTCGACTTCGCCGCCGCCGGCCGGCTCGCCGTCCGGCACCTCGTCAACCACGGCCACCGCAGCATCGCGCTGCTCGGGGCGCCGTCCGCCGCGCTCGCGCGCAGCGCCAACTACGCGGTGCGCATCGTCGACGGCTTCCGCTCGCAGGCCGGGCCCGCCGGCGTGCGGCACACCGTCGTGCCGACCGAGGCCACCTACCCCGGCGCCGAGGCCGCGGTCGAGCGTGCGTTCGCCGAGCTCGACGACCTCACCGCGCTCGTCGTGCACAACGAGGCCGCGCTGCCCGGCGTCCTCGCCGCGCTCGCGCGCAGCAACCGGTCCGTGCCCGGCGACGTCTCCGTGCTCGCCGTCGCGCCGTCCAGCCTCGCCGAGCACCTGGCCCTCCCCCTGTCCGCGATCGACGTCCCCGCCGAGGAGATCGGCCGCACCGCGGTCGAGATGACGATCGAGCGTCTCGACCAGAAGAAGGCCGCCGAGACGCGGCTGCTGTCGCCGGCCTTCATCGAGCGCGGGAGCTGCGCCGCACCCGCCTGACCGCTGCGGCCGCGGGCCCGGCACGCCCGGTCCCCGTCGCGTCCCGCCGTTCATGCAGGCACCTCCGTCAGGTCCCCGTCGAGCCGGACCGTCGCACCCGCGTGCAGCGTCAGGGTCCGCGTCCGGTCGGCGTGCACCACCTCCAGGGTGCCCCCGCGACCCGCGCGCAGCACGACGCCCCCGCGCAG
>NZ_JAAXOY010000521.1 GCF_012396155.1 Cellulomonas septica
CAGCGTCGCTGCACCATGCGCTTCGCGTCGTCGACGAGGTCCTGGAACCGCCGGTCGTCGAGGAGCGCGGGCAGCAGGCCGGTGAGGTCCATGGTTCCTTCGCGGAGGGCTCGACGGAGCGCTGGTGGCCCGGTCCGGGCACAGCACGAACGCCCCGGATCCGCGTGGATCCGGGGTGCAGGACGAGTCTACGAGCCCCCGCCGACACCGCCCGCGGGCGAGGCCGGCCGGGGCTGCCGCGGCGACGGCGGGCGTCTGGTGGTCCGGGTCAGCCGACCTCGGACGCGACGAGCTCCTCCGGGCCGTCGATCGCCGCGAGCGCACGCCGCAGCGCGGTGCTCGAGGTGTGCACGGTGTACGGGAAGTAGATGACCTCGACGCCGACCGCCGCGAAGTCGCGCTCCAGCCGCTCGCCCTTGGGCGTGCCGCGCCAGTCGTCGCCCTTGAAGATCACGTCGAACCCGACGCTGCGCCAGGTCTCGACCTTGTCGGGCTGGACCTCGGCGACGACCTCGTCGACGTACGAGATGTGCTTGAGGATCTCCATGCGCTCCGCGAGCGGGATGATCGGCCGGCGGCCCTTGGTGAGCTCGAGCACCTCGTCCGCGACCACGCCGGCGATGAGGTAGTCGCAGCGGCGCTTCGCGTGCCGGAGGATGTTGAGGTGCCCCACGTGGAAGAGGTCGTACGCGCCCGGCGCGTACCCCACGATGCGTGCCATGCCACACCCTCCTGCTGACGAGACGGACCACGGGCCCGCGCCGTCGAGGACCTCCTGTCGCGGGCTGCACTGCCGCAGCCCGACCAGCCGACTGTAGAGGGAATCCCCCCAACCCGGACATAGCGCTCCGTCGACGTCACCCGCACGAACCGTTTTTCACCCACTTGTCCGGCTCGGCGCCACGATCGGGCTCCTGCCGCGCGGCGATCGGGTGGACCTGCGGCGTCACGGTGGGCCGACCGGGCGAAAACCCACGAGGTTTCACATTTCGCCCACACCGCCACGGCTCTTTCCGAGGCAGGATCGTCGACAATCAAGAGCACTGACCACGGGGTGGGGGCAGCTCGGGCGACGGTGATCCCCGGTGGACGTCCTGCACAGGGGTGCACCGGAACGAGAGGGGATCGGCATGGAGCCTGCGGAGTACCTCGCAGCGCTGCGCAAGCACTGGCTGCTCATCGGCGTGCTCGCGGCGCTCGGCTTCGCGGCCGGCTACGCCTACTCGACGACGATCCCGTCGAGCTACCGCGCGACGTCCAGCGTCTACGTCACCGCGACCGGCACGAGCTCCCCCGGCGAGCTCGTCCAGGGGTCCACCTACGCGCTCAACCGCATCGAGAACTACGCGCAGCTCGCGACCAAGCCCTACGTGCTCGACCCCGTGATCGAGCAGCTCGGCCTCGACACCACGGGCCGCTCGCTCGCGAAGTCGGTGAACGTGTCCGCGCTGCTCAACGCCACGATGCTCGAGATCTCCGTCGTCTCGGGCGACCCCCAGCGCTCCGCCGACATCGCCAACGCGGTCGCGACGCAGCTCGCGGTCGCCGTCGAGGACCTCGAGGGCGACTCGGCCGACGGCGAGCCGAACGTCCAGATCACGCTGGTCGGGCAGGCGTCGCCGCCGTCGTACGCGTTCGCGCCGAACACCAAGCTCAACGCCGCAACGGGCATGGCGCTCGGCCTGATCGCGGGCGTCGTGATCGCGCTGGCCCGCACGCTGCTCGACACCCGCATCCGCTCCATGAAGGACCTGCGGCGCGTCACCGACACGCCCGTCCTGTCGTCGGTCCGCTGGGACCGCAAGAACCGCAAGAGCCCGCTGCTCATGCGCCGCGACCCGTTCGGCGACCAGGCCGAGGCGTTCCGTCGGCTGCGCACCAACCTGCGGTTCCTCACGATCGCCGGCCCCAGCCGGTCGATCGTCGTGACGTCGTCGCTGCCGACCGAGGGCAAGTCGACCGCCGCGATCAACCTCGCGATCGCGATGGCGGAGGGCAACCAGCGGATCCTGCTGATCGACGCCGACCTGCGCCGCCCGTCGGTGCACCGCTACCTCGGCATCGAGGGTGCGGTCGGCCTCACGACGGTGCTCATCGGCGAGGCGACGGCCGAGGACGTCATCCAGCCGTGGGGCGAGGGCTCGCTCGACGTGCTGCCCGCCGGGCAGATCCCGCCCAACCCGAGCGAGCTGCTCGACTCCCCCGCGATGGGCCGGCTCCTGCAGCGCCTCGCGCTGAGCTACGACGTGATCCTGCTCGACTCCGCGCCGCTGCTGCCCGTCACCGACGCGGCCGTCCTGTCGCGGCTCACCGACGGCGCGCTCGTCGTCGTCGGCTGCCGGACCGTGCACCGGCCGCAGCTCTCCGACGCGCTCGCGTCGCTCACCGCGGTCGACGCGCGCGTCCTCGGGCTCCTGCTCAACCAGGTCTCCGCGAAGGCGTCCGGCGCGGTCTACACGTACGGCTCGACGCCGCAGTCGACCGCGAAGGCGTGGTCCCTCGGGCAGCGTGGCGGGCGTCGCCGGGCCGGCCGTCGCGGAACCCCGACGCCGACCGACGCACCGGCCGCGGCGGCCGGTGCGGAGCCCGCGCTGG
>NZ_JAAXOY010000522.1 GCF_012396155.1 Cellulomonas septica
AGCGCGTCGGCGACGACGTGCGGCGGGACGGCACCGTCGGGCCCGGCGAGCCGGTGCAGGTCGGCGAGCGTGCCGAGCTCGGCGGCGTGCGTGTGGCGCAGCCGCGCGAACCCACGGTCGACGAGCACGTCCTCGACGAGCCCGACCTGCCCGACGCTCGGGGTGCCCGTCGTGAAGCCGACGGCCACGCAGCCGTCGACGACGTCCGCCTCGCGCACGAGGTGCTCGGTCACGGGGTCGGCAACGTTGTACACGCACGCGACCTGCGCGCGCTCGTAGATCCGCCCCTTCGCGGCGGCGTACGCGTCGAGCGTCCCGTGCCAGTCGAGGTGGTCGGCCGCGACGTTGAGCACGGCCGCGGCCTGCGCGGACATCGCGTACGTGTGGTGCAGCTGGAAGCTCGAGAGCTCGACGGCGAGCACGTCGAGCGTCGGGTCGGTCGCCGCGAGCACGACGGGCGTGCCCACGTTCCCGACGGCCGCCGTCGCGCGCCCGGCGGCCTGCAGGATCGACTCGAGCATGCCGACGGTCGTCGTCTTGCCGTTCGTGCCCGTGACCGCGAGCCACGGCGCCGGCTCGCCGCCGGACGTCGCGACGCGGACCTGCCACGCGAGCTCGACCTCGCTCCACACCGGCACCGAGCGCGCGGTCGCGGCGCGCAGCAGCGGGTGGTGGGGTGCGAGACCGGGCGACGCGACGACGAGGTCGGTCCGGTCGAGGACGTCGCCCGCGAGCAGCTCGTCCGTGGACAGCACGTCGCCGGCGGCGTCGTCGACGGGGACCACGCGTGCGCCGCGCGACGCGAGCACCTCGGCCGCGGCGCGGCCCGACACACCCATGCCGGCGACGACGACGCGGGCGCCCTCCAGGTCGGGGACCGCCACCTAGCCGGCCACCCACTCGGCGTAGAAGATCCCGACGCCCAGCGCGACGAACAGCCCGGCGATGAGCCAGAACCGGATGACGATGGTGACCTCGCCCCACCCGGACAGCTCGAAGTGGTGGTGCAGCGGCGCCATCTTGAAGACCCGTTTCCCGGTGAGCCGGAAGAAGCCGATCTGGATGACGTCGGAGAGCACGATGAGCACGAACAGGCCGCCGATGATCGCCGCGAGGATCTCGGTGCGGGACAGGATCGACAGGCCGGCGAGCGCGCCGCCGAGGGCCAGCGACCCGGTGTCGCCCATGAAGATCTTCGCGGGGCTCGCGTTCCACCAGAGGAAGCCGAAGCACGCGCCCGTGATCGCGGCGGCGACGACCGCGAGCGACATCGGGTCGCGCGTCTCGTAGCAGCTCGGGCCGGCCGTCAGGAGGTTCTGGCAGCTCTGGTTGTTCTGCCACACGCCGACGACGACGTACGCGCCGAACACGATGAGCGAGACGCCGGTCGCGAGCCCGTCGAGGCCGTCGGTGAGGTTCACCGCGTTCGACCAGGCGGTGATGAGGAAGTTCGCCCAGACGACGAAGAGGATGAGCCCGACCGTCGCGCCCGCGAAGGCCAGGTCGATGTTCGTGTCGCGGATGAACGAGATGTGCGTCGACGCGGGCGTGCGGAACTTCTCGTTCGGGAACTGCAGCGCGGCGACCGAGAAGGTGATCCCGACGAGCCCCTGCCCCACGATCTTCCAGCGCGCCTTGAGCCCGAGGCTGCGCTGCCGGGAGATCTTGATGTAGTCGTCGAGGAACCCGACGACGCCGAGACCCGTCATGAGGAACAGCACGAGGACCGCGGACGCGGACGGCAGGGTGCCGGTCGCCATCTGCGCGCCGGCGAACCCGAGCAGCGTCGCGCCGATGATGACGACGCCGCCCATCGTCGGCGTCCCGCGCTTCGTGAAGTGCGCGGTCGGTCCGTCCTGGCGGATGAACTGCCCGTACTGCCGCGCGACGAGGAAGCGGATGAACAGCGGCGTGCCGAGCAGCGCGATGAGCATCGAGAGCCCACCGGCGATGAGGACGGCGATCACCGCGCGACCTCACCGACGAGCAGGTCGCCGAGCTGCCACAGCCCGGCCCCGTACGACGACTTCACGAGCACGACGTCACCGGGCCGCAGCTCGCCCTCGAGGAACTGCGCCGCGGCCTCGACGTCGTCCGCGAGCAGCACCTCGTCGCCCCACGAGCCCTCGTGGTTGGCGCCGTCGCGGATCGCGCGCGCGCCCTCGCCGACGACGACCGTGAGACCGATGTTGAGCCGGACGACGAGGCGTCCGATCGCGTCGTGCGCCTCGCGGTGCTCGTCGCCGAGCTCGAGCATCTCGCCGAGGACCGCGATCGAGCGCCGGTCGCGGCCCGCGAGCACGGCGAGCGCCTTGAGCGCGGCGCGCATCGAGTCCGGGTTGGCGTTGTAGGAGTCGTC
The DNA here is from genome assembly GCF_012396155.1 of Cellulomonas septica. Taxonomy (GTDB): domain Bacteria; phylum Actinomycetota; class Actinomycetes; order Actinomycetales; family Cellulomonadaceae; genus Cellulomonas; species Cellulomonas septica. The sequence goes on from NZ_JAAXOY010000522.1 coordinate 2,360, forward strand.
GACGACGGTCACGCCGTCGGGACGCTCGACGACGTGCATGCGGTGCGGGCTGAGCGCGTCCGCGGCGCTGAGCCCCGCGGCGACCTCGTCGAGGCTCAGGCCGACCGCGAGCCCCGCGGCCGCCGCGGCGAGCGCGTTGTGCACGTGGTGCTCGCCGACGAGGCGCAGCTCGACGGGCACCGCGCGCGCGCCGCCGTCGCCGTC
>NZ_JAAXOY010000523.1 GCF_012396155.1 Cellulomonas septica
CGTCCTGCACCGCGGTCGTGACGCGCGCGGCCGACGCGGGCCACTCGAGGGCGATCTCCACCTCGACCGCCGCGTGGTCGCCCGTGCGGTGCCAGGAGACCCGCGGGAACCCGCGGCCGAGCGTGCGCTCGACCGTGCCGGCGTGCTCCTCCGACGCGACGCCCGGGACCTCCAGGGCCACCTGACGGGTGATCGCCGTGAGGGCCCGGTCGGCGATGGTCAGCGACCCGCGCGCGCCGACGTCCGGCTCAGCCACGGCGTCGACCCGTCAGCGCACCGGTCACGTCGAGGCGCCCGTCGACGGCGAGCCCGACGGCGACACCGACGCCGCCCAGGACGAGGGCCAGCAGGAACATCGCGAAGCCCCCGACGGCGGCGATCAGCGCGAGCAGGAGGCCGGCGAACAGGCCGGTGGCAGCAGACGACATCGTCACTCCTCGGTGGGGTGGGTGGTGGGGTCGGTGGGGTCGTCGAGGTCGTCGACGTGCACCCGCACGGGCATGGGCGCGACCGCGGACACGGCCCGCCGGACCCGGGCGGCGGTCTCTGCGACCGGTTGCGTCGCCGTGACGACGACGTGCACCTCGGTGCCGCCCTCGTCGACCCGCACGCCCGTGACGCGACGGCCGGGCAGGTACGTGCCGAGCCCGCCGAACGGCCCGCCGTGCAGCCGCACGACGCCCGGGACGGCCAGCACCACGGCCGCGACGACCTCCGCGAGCGAGCCCGGCTCGGGGACGTCGGTGAGGACACGACCCGGGCCGCCCGGTCGGACCTGCTCGTCGACCGGGTGGCCGCGGCCCGGGGTGGTCAGGTCGCTCACTGGACCCGCTGCTCCTGCGGCGGTGCCGGCTGCGGGTCGTCCTGCGGCAGGTGCACGTCGTTCACCGCGACGTTGACCTCGACGACGTGCAGGCCGGTCATCCGCTCGACGGCGCTGATGACGTTCCGGCGGATGCCGTTCGCGAGGTCCGTGATCGAGACCCCGTACTCCGCGACGAGGTCGAGATCGACGGCGGCCTCGGTCTCGCCGACCTCGACCGAGACCCCCTGCGAGTGGTTGGTGCGGGCCCCGGGGATGCGCTCGCGGAGCGTGCCGATCGCCCGGGCGGCCCCGCCGCCGAGCGCGTGCACGCCGGACACCTCGCTCGCGGCGATGCCGGCGATCTTGCTCACCACGGTGTCGGCGATCGTGGTGGTCCCCTCGGGCGTGACGAGCGCGCTCTGGCGGGACGCGACCGGCGGGGTGGTGACGGTCTTGGCGGAGGACTCGGTCATGGTGGCCTCTCTCGACGGGTGCCGCGACGGGCCGGAGCCGGCGGTGCCGCGACGGTGACGCACAGTTGGTCGCCGCTGCACCCGATTCGTCACGCGCGTCGCGAAGATCCGTTCCGGATGCGCGGCCCGCGGCACCACGGGAGTGTGCGGAGGGTGGACGACGAGGAGGCGCCCGACGCGGTGCTGGCCCGGCGTGCGGCGTTGCACGACCACGCCGCGTTCCGGGCGATCGTGGACCGGCACGGCCCGGCCCTCTACCGCTACGCGCGGCGCATGCTCGACAGCCCCGCGGACACCGAGGACTGCGTGCAGGAGGCGTTCGCCGCCGCGTGGACCTCGCTGCCGCAGTTCGAGGGCCGGTCGTCGCTGCGCACCTGGCTGTTCTCGATCACCGCGCACAAGGTCCGCTCGCTGCAGCGCCGGCGGGCACGCGGCGCGCTCCCGCTCCCGTTCAGCCCCGACGAGCGGGTCGACCCGCGCGTGGCCGACCCGCAGCGGTCCCTCGAGCGCTCCGACCTGCTGGGTGCGCTGCACGCGGCGCTCCGCGAGCTGCCCGCCGGCCCCCGGTCCGCCTGGCTCCTGCGCGAGGTCGAAGGTCTCAGCTACGAGGAGATCGCGCAGATCTCCGGGACGAGCGCGAGTACCGTGCGAGGTCAGCTCCACCGCGCTCGCGCGCACCTCGTCAAGCGGATGGAGGAGTGGCGGTGAACGGCGAGCAGGTCCTCGACCAGGCCACCCGCGCCCTGCGTCAGCACACCGACGCGGGATGGGTCGCGCTGCGCGACGACGTCGTCGCCGCGGCCGTCCGCGCGTTCCGCCCCGCCGCTCCCGTCCGCGGACGCTCCGTCGACGGCGAGCTCTGGGTCGCCAGCACCGTGCTCGTCGCCCAGGTCCGCGCCGCCCTCGACGGCCTGCCCGACGCCGCGGCGCTGCGGATCACCTGCACCACCGCGGGGGACGACACGCTCGACCGGCTCACCGTCGAGGTCGTCGCCCTGTTCGGCACGCCGCTGGTCCCCCTGGCCACGCGCATCCGCGCACGGGCGGCCGACGCCGTCGCCGCCACCCTGGGCCTCGACACACCGCCGACCTCCCTCGTGCACGTCGACGTCTCCGTCCAGGACGTCACCGACGACCCCCGGGCGCTCTGACCGCGTCGCGCCGGCCCGCGCCGACACGACGTCCGTGGCCGCCCGCACCCGTGGGCACGGCGGACGCCGCGCGCTACCGTCGGACGATGATGCGACCTGGTCAGGGCGCGGATCGAGACGACGACGCCGACGCGCGGGACGTCG